>CALXKG010000082.1 GCA_944388825.1 uncultured Clostridia bacterium
CGCTGATCCAGCATTTAAACGGCCTTTTGAAACCAACCTCCGGGCGGGTATTGCTGAACGGCCGGGACATCTGGGGCGAGGGAAGCGATATCCGGCAGGTCCGGTTTCACGTCGGTCTGGTCTTCCAGTATCCCGAGTATCAGCTGTTTGAAGAGACAGTCTATAAAGATATCGCCTTCGGGCCGAAAAACATGGGGCTGGATGATAAAGAGATCGACAAGCGGGTGCATGAGGCGGCGGCCTTTGCAGGGCTCCCGGAGGAGCTGCTGGATAAGAGCCCTTTTGAACTTTCGGGCGGCCAGAAGCGCCGGGCGGCGATTGCCGGGGTCATCGCGATGGAGCCGGATATTCTGATTTTGGACGAGCCGGCGGCCGGCCTCGACCCCCGGGGCCGCAACACCATCCTCCAGCAGATCCGGGAGTACCACGCTTTTACCGGCAATACGGTGCTGCTCGTCTCCCACAGCATGGAGGACGTCGCGAACTTTGCCGATAAGATCCTTGTGATGAACAACGCCGAAATATTCGCCTATGATACGGTGGAAAAGGTATTTGCCCGCAGCGAGGAACTGAAAAAGATCCATCTTTCGGTCCCGCAGGTGACAAACGTCTTCCACCGGCTGGCGGCCGACGGCCTACCGGTGCCGGAAAACGTCTATACCGTTCCCTATGCGAAAAAGAAGCTGCTGCGGCTGCTTGGAAAGGAGGGGCAGGATGCTTAAGGATATCACGATCGGCCAGTATTTTCCCGGCCATTCCGCCGTCCACCGGATGGACCCGCGGATGAAGCTGATCCTGACGGTTTTTTATATTGTCGTCCTGTTCGTCGTCTCCAACCCCTTCGGGTTTATCCCATCGGTGCTGTTCCTGACCTGGGCTTATCTGCTGGCCGGGATCCCGCTGAAGATGATTGCCCGCAGCATCAAGCCGATCCTGCCGGTCATTCTTTTCACCAGTATCCTAAACCTGTTTTTTGTCAGCGGAGAATCGGTCATCTTTGCGCTTGGCCCGCTGCATATGACCTGGCAGGGGGTCTATACCGCCTTCCGGATGGCGCTGCGTCTGGTGCTCCTGATCGCCGGGACCTCTCTGATGACTTATACCACTTCGCCCATCGCCCTGACCGATGCGATCGAGCAGCTGCTCCGCCCGCTCAAGGCGGTGCACTTTCCGGTGCATGAGCTGGCGATGATGATGTCGATCGCCCTGCGGTTTATCCCGACGCTGGTCGAGGAGACGGACAAGATCATGTCCGCCCAGAAGGCGCGGGGCGCCGATATGGAAAGCGGCGGGCTGATCCACCGGGCGAAGGCGCTGGTGCCGGTTCTGATCCCGCTCTTTATCTCGGCCTTCCGCCGGGCGGAAGAACTGGCGCTGGCGATGGAATGCCGCTGCTACCGGGGCGGGGAAGGCCGTACCCGGCTCAAACAGCTGCGCTATACCCGGCTGGACTTTGTGGGCCTGCTCGCCGCCACGGCTTTTCTGGCAGTTGTGATTGCCATCAACCTGATTCCGATGCCGTTTCTGGAATGGCTGATGTAAGGGGTGGGAAGATTGCGGCGGCTGCTGTTTGAAATGGCCTATCAGGGCGCCCGGTATCACGGCTACCAGGTACAGAAAAACGCCCGTTCGGTGGCGGAGACGGTGCAGGATGCGGTGGAAGCGGTCTTCGGCCGCCGGGAAGGGATCACCGGCTGTTCCCGCACCGACGCCGGCGTCCATGCGGCCCAGTATTTTTTCCATATGGACACCGAAAGCCGGATCCCGACGGATGCGGCGGTCCGTGCGCTGAATGTGAACCTTCCCCGGGATATCGCGATCCTTTCCTGCCGGGAGGTTCCTCCGGACTTCCACGCCCGCTACAGCGTCGTCTGGAAGGAATATACCTATAAAATCTGGAATGGCCCGGTTCGCAGCCCTTTTCTTGCCGGGATGGCGCTGATGCACCCTTATCCCCTTGACGCGGGGTTGATGGACCGCTGTGCCCGGGAATTTACCGGGATCCATGACTTCCGGGGCTTTTGCAGCACCGGCTCGAAAGCCAAGCCGACCCATCTTGACGGCGGGGAATCGACTGTCCGGACGGTCTTTTCGGCGGCGGTCCGGCGGGAAGGGGAAATGATCCTCTTTACCGTCCGGGGGGACGGTTTTTTATACAACATGGTGCGGATCATGGCTGGCACTTTGCTTTTAACAGGCGTCGGGAAACTTGCCCCCGGCGATTTGACGGACATCATCGCAAGCGGCGACCGCGCCCGGGCGGGGGTGACGGCCCCGCCGGAAGGGCTGTATCTGACGCGGGTGTCCTATATTCCCTACGGGCAGCAGAAGGAAGGTGACCCAAACGGCTAAATTTTCATGGCGGGAGCTGGCAGACCGGTTAAAAGGCGAACCGGCCGACCGGTATGATTTTGCGGCGTACCGCAAACGGATGAAACGGAAAAAGGTGCGGCGGCTGATCCTGACCGTCCTTTCGCTGACGGTCATTCTGGGCGTATTGCTCACCGGCATCTACCTTTACCGCAACTACGATATGGACGATCTTGCCCAGAACCTGACCGGACAGCAGGCTGATACCGGCACCGTCCAGAGCGACGGCTTTCCGGTTTTGTTAAACGGCGAGGTGCCCCAGGACCTGATGACGCTGGACGGTTCGCTGGTGCTCCAGACCGATGACGAGGTGATTTTTGTAAGCAGCGGCGGCAGCACCCAGCATACCTTTACCCACCGGTACACCAATCCGGTGCTGAAGGCGGGCGGCTCCCGGCTCTTAACCTACGACCGGGGCGGCTACAGCTACCGGATCGATTCCAGTTCCGGCCTTCATTACAGCGGACGGACAGAGGCGGCGCTGATCACCGGCGCGATCTCCAGCCGGGGCAGTTACGCGCTGGCTGTGGCGGAAAACCGTTATGCCGGCAGCGTCATCATGCGCAGCCGCAGCAACGAATGGATCGCCACCTGGAGTTCGCCGGAAGACCAGATCGTCGACCTGGCCTTTTCAGACAACGGTTCCGAACTGGCGGTTGCCTGCGTCGGGTTTGAAGAAAGCCGGATCGTCAGCAGGGTCTACATCCTGGACGTCAGTTCCGACGCCGAAGAGGAAAAGGCGGTCATTACCTTCCCGGAGGCGCTGCCGCTGGCGGTTGATTACAAGTCGGACGGCAGCGTCCATATCATCTGCGACACCTTTGTCGGCGTGATCGAATCAGATTTAAACGCCTATACCGTTGGGTTTTCCAACAGTGCATACCGCTACTGTTTTACTGATTCCGAAACGATCCTTTTGACGACCGATTTAAGCGCCGTTTCCTTTACCATGACCTGCATCGGCCGGGACGGGGAAAAGACCGACGTCCAGATCAAAGGCGGCGGCAACGATATTGCGGTGGACAGCCGGGGCGGCATCTATCTGCTGGAAAAGACGTCGATCCAGCGGTTTAACGGCGATTTGCAGCTGCTGGAAGAGATTTCGGTCGACTCGTCGATCTTCTCGATTGCGGTTTTAAACAACACGCTCTATCTGCTGAGCGATTCGCAGCTGGCCCGCCTGTCCGACCTGGAAGCTGCCCGGGCGGCGGAGATGGAGGGATAACAAATGCAAGGGGATTCTATTGTCAGCCTTCTTCTGGACCTGATGGTGGCGCTTATCACCGTCGGGTTCATCTGGTACGGCGTCCGCCGGGGATTCCTGGTTATGCTGGTCAATACCTGTGGGCGTCTTTTGAGCTGTGTCGTCGCCTATGTCGCCAGCCGGGCGCTTGCGACGACAATATACAACGTGTATATCCATGACCGGCTGGTCGACTCGATTGCCAGCTCGATTTCCGGGTCGCTGGCGGATTCCGATGCGGCGGTTCAGGTGTCGGTTATCCTGCAGGAACTGCCCGGCTTTTTGCGGAACATGGTTTACGGGCTGTTTGGGGATGCCGCCGGCGTCAGTGCGGCGGTGGGGGAGACGCTGGATGGCTCGGTCACGGTGATTACCGCGGCGATCGTGGACCAGGCGGTTTACCCGATCGTTTATCTGGTCTTGCAGTGCCTTCTGTTCCTTCTGCTCTTCACCTGCCTGAAGATCATCATTGGTGCGCTGAGCGAGACGCTGCGCAACCTTCGCCGCTGTATCCTGGTCGGGGTGCCGGATATGCTGGCCGGGGCGGCGCTGGGTGCGGTCGAAGGGCTGCTGACGGTGTTTGTCGTCGTCGTCGTGATCCAGCTGCTGGTTTACTGCAGCGGCGGTCGGATCCCGTTTTTGACCGACGAAGCCATTCAGTCCACCCATATTTTCCGGGTTTTTTACAATCTCAGCCCCTTTGTGGACAACTGATACTGCTGGTTTTTACGAATTGGTTACTTTTTTTTCACGGCTCATGTCTACATTATCGGGACGATTTTGCCTATAATAAAGGATAGTCTCGAAAAATATGCGGTTTTACTCCGTATGCAAGAAAGGATCAACTCCGGATGGATATGTTATGCTGCAAATGCAAAAAACGTCCCGCCGTTCTGTTCATGTCAAGATTTGATGGTAAAGAGACGATCAATGAAGGGTATTGTCTGAAATGCGCTTCCGAACTCGGACTCCCGCAGGTAAAATCGATGATGGACAGCTTGGGGATCACGCAGGCTGACCTCGATAATTTAGACGAACAGCTTGAAAATGGTATGTTTGAGATGGGGGGCGCCGATACGATGCCGCCGTTTTTACAGCGGATGCTGGGAATGGACGGAAACGGCGGCGGCCCGAACGCCATCACGCCCTCTCAGAACGACGACCCGACCGCCGACGGTATGCCGCGGGAACGGGTCTCCCGCCAGCGGCCGGGCGGCAAAGAGCGCCCGGAGCGCGCCAAACGCCGCAAATACCTGGATAACTTCTGTACCAACCTGAATGAAAGGGCCCGCAACGGCCAGATCGACCGGATCATCGGCCGGGAAAAGGAGATCTACCGGGTCGAGCAGATCCTCTCCCGCCGGCAGAAAAACAACCCTTGCCTGATCGGCGAGCCGGGCGTCGGCAAGACGGCCATCGCCGAAGGGATTGCCCAGAAGATCGTATCGGGGGACGTCCCGTTCCGCCTGCTGGACAAAGAGGTTTACCTGCTGGACATGACGGCGCTGGTCGCCGGCACCCAGTTCAGGGGCCAGTTTGAAAGCCGGGTTAAGGGGCTGATTGATGAGGTCAAAGCCCAGGGCAACGTCATCCTTTTCATCGACGAGGTACATACCCTCGTCGGCACCGGCGACTCAGAAGGTTCGATGAGCGCCGCCAATATCCTGAAACCCGCCCTTTCCCGCGGGGAAATCCAGGTAATCGGCGCGACCACCTTCTCGGAATACCGCAAGAATATCGAAAAGGATGCCGCTCTTGAGCGCCGTTTCCAGCCGGTTACCGTCGATGAGCCGACGGTCGGGGAAACGGTGGAAATCCTTCGGGGGT
>CALXKG010000083.1 GCA_944388825.1 uncultured Clostridia bacterium
TGGTCGCCGGGACGCTTCCGACCGACTGGGCCGACCATAAGGACGCCGCCACCCAGATCGCCAAGATGCTGCTGGAGGAGGCGACCGACGTCAATATCTTTGTCGGCCGGGCGATGAACTCCGCCCATCAGAACCCCAACCTGCCGATCAACTTCTCGATCAAGATGAAGATCGTCGAGGTGCTTTCCCAGAACCTGGAGAAGATCGGCAAGCGGGTCAACGTCGAATACCACTAAAGGAAGGTTTGCGGATTGGCAGAAATTACCCTCCGCTGGCTGCGCGCCCCCGACGGCCTTTCGGGGCCGTTTGGGGTGCGCAGGGCGGTTTTCATGGACGAGCAGGGGTTCCGGAATGAATTTGACGGCATCGACGATACCGCCTGGCATCTGGAACTGGCGGTAGACGGCCGGGCGGCCGGCTGCCTGCGCATTTACCCCGGTGACGGGGGCGCGTGGCACATCGGGCGGGTCGCCGTTTTAAAAGAGTACCGCGCGCTCCATCTGGGGCGCCGGATGATGGAGGCGGCCCTGGATAAAATAAAGGCGATGGGCGGGCGGAAAGCCGTCCTGTCGGCCCAGTGCCAGGCGGCGCCGTTTTATCGGAAGTGCGGGTTTGCGGCTGTATCGGAACCCTATCTGGACGAGCACTGCCCCCATCTGGATATGGAATATCCGATACTTCCGGAAAGGAAGGATCGTGTGACAACGGAATATTTCGGTGCCCTCTCGGATGGGCGGAAAGTGTCAAAATATACGATTGGCAACGGCATCCTGTCGATGTCGGTGCTGGACCTCGGCGGCATCATCCAATCGCTCCGGGTACCGGGCCCGGGCGGGGAGCCGGTGGACGTCGTACTGGGGTACGACACGGCGGAGGGCTGCGAGGCGTTCCGGGGCAATTACTTCGGCGCGCTGATCGGCCGGTTCGGCAACCGGATCGGGGAAGGGAAGTTCACCTTAAACGGGAAGGAATACGCCCTTTACAAAAACGACGGCCCCAACCACCTCCACGGCGGGAAGGACGGGTTTAACTGGAAGAGCTGGACGGTCGCCCCGGAAGGGGAGCATGGGCTGCGGCTCACCCTCCATTCCCCCGACGGGGAGGAAGGGTACCCCGGGGACCTCGATGTGACGGTCGTCTACCGGCTGGAGGGGAGCGCCCTCTCGATCGAATACGAGGCGGTTTCCGACGCCGAGACGGTCATAAACCTCACCAACCACGCCTACTTCAACCTGTCGGGCGAAGGGGAGGGGACGATCGAGAACCATGTCCTCACCCTCCGCGCGGACGCTTTTACCGCGATCGACCGGGACGGCCTGACGGTGGAAAAGGTGGTCCCGGTGGCGGGCACGCCTTTTGACTTCCGCAGCCCCAAGGCGATCGGGCGGGATATCGGCGCGGACGATGCGCAGCTTTTAAACGGCGGCGGGTACGACCACAACTTCGTCCTCGACCCGTCCGGGAGCCTTAAGGAGATCGCCGAAGCGGTCTCGCCGGCGACCGGCATCCGGATGAAGGTGCTGACCACCCAGCCGGGGGTGCAGCTCTACACCGGCAACGCCATCACCACCCCCCAGGCCGGCAAGAACGGGCATACCTACGGGCGGCGGAGCGGCTTCTGCCTCGAGACCCAGCATTTCCCCAACGGGATGGCCTGCCCGTCCTTTATCCCCCCGGTCTTAAAGGCGGGGGATGTTTACCGCCAAAAGACGGTCTACGCTTTTTCGCTGGACGGCTGAAAGCGCGGGCGTTTTGGAATATATAAAAGGCATAGCTGAATTTTTTATGCCAAAAATCAGAAAGGAAGTTAGTTTCCCATGAGCGAATGCAACCACGACTGCGGCTCCTGCGGCCAGGATTGCCCCTCCAGGCAGGCCCCCGAGAGCTTCATCGAAAAGCCCAACGCGATGTCCTCGATCAAGAAGGTCATCGGCGTTGTCAGCGGCAAGGGCGGCGTCGGCAAATCGATGGTCACCTCGATGCTGGCGACCCTGCTGCGGCGGAAGGATTACGGCGTAGCCGTCCTGGACGCCGATATCACCGGCCCGTCTATCCCGAAGGTGTTCGGCCTGCATGAGCGGGCGACCGCCAACGACTTCGGCATCCTGCCGGTCGAGACCAAAACCGGCATCCAGGTCATGTCCTTAAACCTCCTGCTGGACGACGAGACGATGCCGGTCGTCTGGAGGGGGCCGATCATCGCCGGGACGGTCAAGCAGTTCTGGACCGACGTCATCTGGGACGACGTCGACTTCATGTTTGTCGATATGCCCCCCGGAACCGGCGACGTCCCGCTGACCGTCTTCCAGTCGATCCCGCTGGACGGGATCATCGTCGTCGCTTCCCCGCAGGAGCTGGTCTCGATGATCGTCGAAAAGGCGGTGCGGATGGCCGAGACGATGAACGTCCCGATCCTGGGCCTCATCGAGAATATGAGCTATGTGGTCTGCCCCGACTGCGGCAGAAAGATCGAGGTCTTCGGCAAGAGCCACATCGAGGAGATCGCCTCCCGGTTTGACCTGCCGGTGCTGGCCCGGCTGCCCTTTACCCCCGCGATCGCCGGGGCCGCCGACAAGGGCGCGATCGAGCTGTTCGAGGGCGACTGGATGGACGGCGCGGCCGAAAAGGTCGAGAGCCTGTTGAAGGCGTGACCGATGACGAGAGGCGAAAAAGCAGAGGCGCTCTTCCTCTCCGGCTACAACTGCCCCCAGTCGGTCGTACTGGCCTTTGCGGACAAGCTGCCGCTGGATGAAAAGGCGGCGGCGATGCTGGTCTCCGGCCTGGGCGGCGGCGTCTGCCGGATGCGGGAGATCTGCGGCGCGGCTTCCGGGATGGTTCTGGTCCTGGGGGCGCTCAGGGGGTATTCCGACCCCGCGGACGGCGCCGGCAAGGCGGCGCTGTACGCCGAGGGGCAGCGGCTTGTCAAAGCCTTTGCCGAAAGAAACGGCAAGGGGAGCTGCATCTGCGCCGATATCCTCGGCAAGCCCCGGGCGCCGGAGCCGCCGGTCCCGGAGGCCCGGACCGAAGGGTATTACAAATCCCGCCCCTGCGCGAAGGTCGTGCGGGCGGCGGCAGAGGTGCTGGCCGAATACCTCGGCGAAACAGAATAAACAGACTTTTTCCGGCAATTCCCGCCCGGGCTGTGCAAATGGCAGAATTTTCCAAATGCGGAAAAAACCTTTGACAAGCCGGGCGGGAAATGTTATAATATTATCGCCGCTTGTTCCGGGCAGCTAAGCCGGGGATGTACCCCGCGCCTTGGGAATGGCGAGTTTTTGAAAAAAGGCAGGTGCCTTACAAATGTACGCAGTTATGGAAACTGGCGGGAAACAGTACCGCGTTCAGGTCGGCGACGTCGTGTTCGTCGAAAAGCTGGAATGCGAGGCCGATTCGAAGGTCACCCTCGACAAGATCGTCATGGTCGCGGGCGAGGACGGCGTCAAGGTCGGCGCGCCTTATGTGGACGGCGCTTCAGTTGAAGCGACTGTGCTGAAAAACGGCAAGTCCAAAAAGGTCACGGTCTTCACCTACAAGTCCAAGAAGAACGAAAAACGCAAAATGGGCCACAGACAGCCGTATACCCAGGTCAGAATCGACGCGATCAACGGCTGATTGCCATGATCCGGGCACGGTTTATGACCCGGTCGGGGAAGCTCATCGGATTTTCGGTCTCTGGACACGCCGGTTTTGCGGAGGCGGGCGCGGATATCGTCTGCGCGGCCGTCAGTTCGGCGGTACAGCTCACGGCAAACGGCGTCACCGAGATCCTCGGCCTTTCCGCCGGTGTCAGGGCGGAAGGGGACACGGTTTCCCTCCGGCTCACGCCTGAAAGCCAGGGCAGCGGGGAAGCGGAGGCTTTCCTTGCGGCGCTCCGGCTGCATCTTTCGCTTCTGGCGGAAGAGTATCCCCAAAACGTAAAAGTTACTTGTTCGGAGGTGTAAGTATGTTAAAGTTAAGCATCCAGTTCTTTGCCCATAAAAAAGGTGTCGGTTCCACCAAGAACGGCCGTGACTCCGAGTCCAAGCGGCTGGGCGTCAAGCGCGCCGACGGCCAGGCGGTCCTCGCCGGCAACATCCTTGTCCGGCAGCGCGGCACCCACATCCATCCCGGTGAAAACGTCGGCATCGGCAGCGATGACACCCTTTTCGCTCTGGTTGACGGAAGAGTCAAATTTGAACGTGTTGGCCGCGACCGCAAAAAGGTCAGCGTTTATCCCGCTCAATAAGAAAAGTCCCAAAACCCCGAGC
>CALXKG010000084.1 GCA_944388825.1 uncultured Clostridia bacterium
AAGGGGCGCAGCGTCACCCGGACAAACTTGTCCTCCCCGTCGGGGGTCGTCTCGGCCCCTTCGATCGCGTTGTCTAAAAGGTTCCCCATCAGCGCCACCGCGTCGACCGGGTCCATAAAGTCCAGCCCGGCCGTCAGCGAAACGACAAACTGGATCCCCTTTTCGGCCGCCCGGGCGGCCTTTTCGCTCAGGAGGACGTTTAAGATCTTATCTTCGGTGAAGATGCGGGATCCTGCCCGCTGGCGGGCCGCTTCATCCTCCCGCAGGGAATCCAGGTACTCCTGCACCCCCTGCAGATCCCCCCGGCGGGCAAAATCCCGGAGGGTGCGCAGATGATGCTTGATGTCGTGGACGACGGCGGCGTTTTCATCGCTCTTCTGTTGCAAAAGCTCATAGTGCTGCCGCTCCATCTCGCTGCGGAGGCGGACGGCATGGTACTCGCGGGTCACCTCCATCGTCAGGGCGATCCGCTCAAACAGGGTGAAGGAGGCAAGGCAGCCGTACAGCAGCGCGGTGCAGCAGAGGGTCAGCGCCAGCTCCATCCCCCGGGAAAAACGCATTTCCATCGCCATCCGCCAGATGACCAGCATCGTCGGCAGGCTGGCCCCCGGGACGATCAGGCAGAGCCAGAACCAGCTGCCGGCGCTGTCATGGAAGATGCTGACCGCCGCCCGGATGTACCAGCGCATCAGGATAAAGACCAGCAGCAGGTAGATCTGCCCGCCCAGCGACTGGCAGAGCAGCATACTGCCGCCCGCATAGCCGTAGGCGGTGCCGAGCAGCCAGAACCCTTCCCCGACGATGTCGCTGGGGGCGATCAGCAGCGCAAACACCCCGGCGGCAGCCACGCGGATATAGGGCGGTTCCGGCCGGTACTCCCAGAAAAGGAGCGCCAGCAGGACGAGCGCGGTGACGCCCAGGGTCAGGAAACTGTTGTGCAGAAGGTCGGCGGCCGTTAAAATGACCGCCGCCGCCGTCGCGAGATAGGGCAGGCTCCCCCGCCGGCTCTCCCGGCGGGAAAGCGTCCGGCTGCAGAGGTCTTCCATCATCAGCAGGATAAAGATGTTGCTGGGCGCTGCCGAAGCCGCCCAGTAAAAGGCGTATTGCAGGTTCATGGGGTTTCACCTGAAAATGGGAAAATGAAAAAAGGAAACGACCGTTTTTTGCGGCTATACCGCCGATTTGGCGTAGCGGAGGAACTCCGACTTGAAACTTTTGGCTTTCGGCTGGGAGACCGGGAGGATGTCGCCGTTCTCTAAAATGACCGAGCCGCTGCCGATCGAAGCCACCCGGGAAAAATTGACCAGGTAGCTCTTGTGGCAGTAGCCGAAGCCGTAAGGCGCCAACAGGCTGTACATCTCCGCCATCCGGTTTTTTAAGCTCCGGCGGCCGGAATCGGTCACCAGCTCGACCGAGCGGCCCTGGATCACCAGGTAGAGGATGGACGCGGCCGGAAGCCGCAAAATCTCGCCGCCCGACTGGATGACGACAAACCGGCGGCGGCGTTCCACCTCCTGGAAACAGGCGGCCAGCTCCTCCTTCAGCTCCTCCTCCCCCATCTGCTTCATCAGGTAGCGGAAAGGGGTCACACGGAAGACCTCGACCGTCGGGGCGGCGACGCCGGTCAAAAAGGCGAGGATGGTGCCCTGGTCGGTCTCCCGCAGCTGCTGGGCGGTCTTATAGCCGTTTTTTTCCGGCATCTGGACGTCCAGCACCACCAGGTCAAAGGGGCGTTTCGGGGAGGCGAGCAGCGCGTCGCCGCTGGAAAAAATATCGAGGGTATACTGCCCCTCGAAGGGGTTTAACCCCTCCACCAGCCGGGCGACCATCTGCTGGTCGGCCGGGAGGTCGTCACAAATTGCAATGGATACCATATTTACACACCACTTCCCATCCAGAAGGCGCTCTCCCGCACGGACAGATAGACGTTGGCGCGGGGGATAAAAAGGACTCTGCCCAGAAGTTTCGCCGCCGCCGCGCCGAAAGCCTGACAGGCTTCCCGGTCCGCCGGCCCGGGGACGTCCACCCAGATGTAGGCGGACGGGAGGTCGTCCCGGCCCCCCAAATAGAGGCAGGACTCCCCTTCAATTTTCAGCATCAGCTTATCCGCGCACCCGCCGGGGATAAGGGCTGCCGCCTCCCCAAAGCCGCGGGCCAGCTCCGCCCGGGCGAAACCGGAGACGGTGACGTTGGTGATCAGCCCGATCATCGGCATACCGGCCGCCCCCCTTAGAAGTTTTCGCCGTTCCAGCCCCAGTAAGCGGTCTCGGCGTATTTGACATACACCCGCGCAGGGCCGATCCCGAGGGCGTCCGCGACGGCTTTGGTGATCGCGCCGGTCAGCCGGTTATATACCGCGCCGTCCGCGCTGCCGTAGAGGCTCACCTCCACCATCGCGGCAGGCTCTCCGCTCCCCGCAAGGTAGAGGCGGTGCCCCCCTTCGATATCGGCCATCAGCCACTGCTCGCTCTTGCCGGGGATAATCGAAATCGCCTTTCCGAACGCCTCCTTCATCGCCTTTTCGGCGGCGGCAGAAACGGACAGGTTGGTCATCATGTGGATAAACGGCATACGGTTTTCCTCCTTCAGGTTTTCCGCCGGAACCGCCCGGCGGGGCAAAACGATCTACAGCGCTATGCTCTTATTATACATCTTTTTTCCGGAAAAGGGAAGCCGCATCCTGCGGCCGGAGACTGTCGAAAAACAAGTTTTTCGACAGGATAACATCGGGACTGCATGCCTCCCTTCGGTCGACACTTGTCCCGATCAAGGTATTTTTTCCGCCGTACATGCCGCCGGAAAAAATGTGATTTAAATTTTGTACGTATCGAAAAGCCTATTTTCTATTTCTACAGAACTTTATCGACAAGCTGAAGCCGCATCCTGCGGCCGGTTTTCCCCATTTCACACCGGAAGATGTGAAAAACCGGCGCGGGGAACCTCCCGCACCGGTTTTTCTTACTTATGGACGCCCTTGATGATCGGGGAGATGCGCTTGTAGATCAGGAAGGTGACGAGGACGCTCAGCATCGCCTTCAGGAATGTAAAAGGCATATTGAAGACAATGATCGACTGCTCGACGCTCTTCATCGCCGGGAGGATCGCCTGATAGGCGTTTAAAATCGCCTCTTTGGACATGAAATTATAGTAGAGCGGATAAACAAGAAAAATGTTGGTGAGGACAGAGCCGAGCGCCATAATGACCGCCCCGGCGAGGCTGCCGATCAGCGCGCCTTTGCGGGACTTCATGCGCTGGTAGATCACGCCGGCCGGGAGGACAAACATCGTCCCCAGCAGGAAGTTGGACAGGTCGCCGATGCCGAAGGTCTGGGTCTGGAGCATATTGAGGAGGTTCTTGACCAGGCAGACGGCGACGCCGTAGACCGGCCCCAGGCTGAAGGAGGCGATCAGCGCCGGCAGTTCGGAGATGTCCAGCTTGATGAAGCTCGGCATAAACGGAACCGAGAAGTTCAAAAGCATCAGGACATAGCCGATCGCCGACAGCATCGCGGTGACGACGAGCGCACGGGTTGTGACACGGGGTTTGGCAGTGGTCATAGTGATTCTTCCTTTCCGGGGACGCGCCCCTGTACAGATGGTGCCGCTTCAGACATTGCCCGGAAATGGAAAAGCCCCGCCGTAAAAAACAGCGGGGCGAAAATCCTTGGCCTGTGCGGATAGGGGCACTGACCCCGCCGCACGTCCTCTGTTTCTCTCATCCGGACTAAAGCCACCCAGAGGATGGCTATCACCGTCGGTCCCGGAATTGCACCGGGTCGGCGCCGTTTAGGATAAACGGCGTTCGCAGACTGTACTGCCGGTGGAGAATTGCACTCCGCCCCGAAACAACGTATGAAGACTCTTAGGGTGTAATGGTGTGAGCCGGTACACCCGACGGAGAAAAGACAGGCTTCTCTCCGGTTTTATAATCGGAAAAGGCTTCGCGCCTTTACCTTCTGGCAGTTATTCGGCAGAAGGGGCTTCCGCAGCCTCTTCTTTTGCCGGCGGGTCGTCGATCTGGAGGTCGAATTCCAGCCGCTCGCCGCAGGCGGGGCAGTTGATCTCGCCCTCGTCGAGCATAAACTCGTCGACGTCGAAGGTCTCGCCGCAGGTGGGGCAGGTGACCTCGTAAAGGTCGCCGTCTTCCTCCTCATCCTCGTCGTCTTCTTCCCCGTCTTCGTCCTCGTCCTCGTCGCCGTAAAGGTCCTCTTCCACCTGGGAGAGGTCTTCGTCGATCGACTCGATGACGTCGCACAGCTGGTCGTTCGCTTCCGACAGGCTCTGGACGGTCTTTGCCAGCTCATCCATAACCGCGATCATCGCGTTTAACACCTTGGTCTCTTTGGAAGCGGGGTCAAACTCCGCCATATCCACAAGGCCTTTGAGATAAGAGACTTTTTCCATCAGTTCCATAAAGCAACCTCCCTGCCCGGCAGCCGGGCCTCCCTGATAATCGACCGGCTGTTACGCTCTGGAGAGGTATTCGCCGGTGCGGGTGTCGATCTTGATCATTTCGCCCTCGTCGATGAACAGCGGGACCTTGATAACCGCGCCGGTCTCGAGGGTGGCGGGCTTGGTGGTGTTGGTCGCGGTGTTGCCCTTGAAGCCGGGGTCGGTCTTGGTGACCTTCAGCTCGACAAAGTTCGGGGCCTCGACGCCGAAGACGTTGCCCTTATAGGAGAGGATCTTGCAGACCATGTTCTCCTTGACAAACTTGAAGGAATCGTTCATGACGTCGCCGGAAACGGGCATCTGCTCGTAGGTCTCGGGGTCCATGAAGTAGTAAAGGCCGGAATCCTCGTAGAGGTATTCCATATCCTTCCGTTCGACATAGGCTTCCTGGAATTTGGCGGTGGGGTTGAAGGTGGTCTCGGTGACCGCCCCCGTGATGACGTTTTTCAGCTTGGTGCGGACGAACGCCGCGCCCTTGCCGGGTTTGACATGCTGGAATTCGATGACCTGCATAACCTGGCCGTCCATATCAAAAGTGAGTCCGTTTCTGAAATCGCCTGCAGTAACCATTGGGCGTACCTCCATTATTGTAGTAGATTCCGGCGCATCGACTTCTGGATACGCCTCAGGCGATAGTCCCTCAGCTCGTGGGTCTACCATACCTTTATAGTTTACCGTATTTTTCGGATTTTTGCAAGAGTTTTTTTGAAATCGGCGGGGGCGTCAAAATTTCCCCGGGCCGTCCCGGGAAAATCCCGGGCTTTGTACAGAAAATCAGGCCCCCTGCGTGGGAAGCGACCGGTAATAGGCCATCATCGCGGCGGCGTCCTCGGTCTGGGTGCCGGCCGACTCGCAGATAAACCGGGGCGTCCAGCCTTTTTTCGCGATGAGTTCCAAAAGCGGCTCGAACTGCGGGCCGTAGGTTTCGTCCGCAAAGGTCAGGTGCATCTTCTCCCCGCCGGGGACGGTGTACATGATTTTGGAAAAGTGGGAGTGGAAGCGGGCGGCGCGGTCAGCCCCCAGCTTATCCTCCAGGGTATCTAAAATCGCCGCGTAATCGGCTTTTTCCCGGATCGCGCCGAAGGTGCGGGCGTTTAAATGGCCGAAGTCGATGGTCGGGATCATCCGCTCGTCCACCTGGCAGAGGGCCATCACCTCGTACAGGTCCCCCAGCTGGTTGACCTTCCCCATCGTCTCGGGGCAGATGATGATGTCGCCGAGGTTTTCGGCGTCCAGGGCGTCCTGGGCTTTTTTTAAAGTCCCGCAGGCCAGCCGGAGCGCTTCCTCCCGGGGCATCTTCCCGGCGCTGCCGGAATGGACGACGATCCGGCCGGCTCCCATCAGCCTGGCCGCCCGGGCCGACTGGAGGATATACTCGACCGAATTCTCCCGCTTTTCCGGGTCGACCGACGAGAGGGAGATATAATAGGGGGCGTGGAGGGAGAGCAGGATGTCCTTTTCCTTGCAGAGAAGCCCCAGCCTGGTGACTTTTTCGGCGTTGACCCTGACCCCCCGGCCGCACTGGTACTCAAAGGCGTTTAACTGGAATTTTTCGAGGTATTCCGGAAGCTGGAGGGTATTTTTATAGCCCATCGCCGCAAAGCTGTCGGCGGTCCCGGCGGGGCCGAATCGGGTGATCATCGGATATCGTCCTTTCTGGTTGTCTTCTGCCTTTATTATAGCCCATCCGGCGGATTTTGTACAGGGGCGGCGGGCTTTTTCGGCGCGCGGAGGGCGAGGATCAGGAAAAATGCAAGCCCCAGGGAAATCAGGAGGACGTCGGTGAGGTCGGGAAAATACATCCAGCTGGTCAGCGTCTCCCAGCGGGAAAATGCCCAGCTCTCCGGGTCGGGGGCGCGGCCGTCCAATTCGGGGGGACCGAGGCACGCTGTAACCTCCGCCTCCACCTGCGGGTCGCCGCCGGTATACAGAATCAGCAGGTTGCCGTGCGCCCAGACCCGGCGGTTTTCATCCTGCCCCAGGTCGAGCGTCTCCGCCGTCAGCGGCCCGGTGTGGGCGGCAAAATACCGGCCGGAAGGGGAGATGCGCCGCCAGACTTTCCAAAGGGCGCGGCTGTCTTCAAAATAAACGACGGTAAGCGACCGCGTCTCCTCCGGCAGGGAGGCATATTCACCCGAAAGAAACTTCCACCGCTCGGCCTTTACCGCCGCGCCGTCGCCGTAGGGGAAATTTGTCAGGGAAGAGACGGCCACAGGGCCCAGATCTTCCCGCAGCGTCTCCGCCCACCAGCTCTCCCGGACGCCGTGGTACGGGATGCCGGACAGCTTGATCAGCAGGATGGCGGCCATCATCAGCACGCCGGCGAAGTAGATCTTACGCCTGCCGAATTCACGGCCCAGGTTGCGGAAAACAAAGGGGGAACAATGGGGAAAATAGGTAAACGCCATCGTGCTTCCTCCTTTCAGGGACAGACGAGGCCCCGGCGCTTTGGAAACGCCCGGAAAGCCTGCCGCGGCAGCATCCGGCTTTCAGTCCTTCCGGCCGGCGGGGGGCAGGCCGCTCCCGGCAAAAGGCTTGCCGCAGCAGGATCCCAGCGCTTCGGCGAGCTTCCGGTCGGGGCCGGCGTAGTAAAGAAGCATCGTATCTTTCCGGTAGAGGCGGCGGGACGGGGCGTAAGGGAGCCGGAGACTGCCCGCCTTCAGCCGGTCGCCGGACGGGGCGACCATTGCGGCGGCTTTTTTCGCCTTACCGGCGGAGGGGAAAAAGCTGACCGCCAGGAGGTTTTCGGGGAAAGCGGTTTTGCCCTGCCGGCCCGCTTCCCGTTCCCCTTTCCGGATATCGCCGGCGGAATAGGCCGGGAGGTAAGCGGAAAAGGCTTCTTCCCCCGGGAATTTCCCAAACGGGCCCTCCGACGTCCGGCCATAGGGGGCGATCGGGACGCCCTGTTTTTCCAGCCGGGACGCAAGCCAGCGTCCGGCGGCGGCCGGGTCTTTCGCCGCCGGGCGGACGGCAAGGACGAGGATAAAGACGCCGACGAACGCGAGCAGGACCCCCTCGGCAAAATCCCCGGCCCGGTCCCACGCCAGGAAACGGCCCAGGACCGTCCCGGACGCCGGCGGGTCTTCCGCCCGGCCGTCGACTTCCGGCTTTCCGAGCAGCCGTTCCAGGGCGGCGTTTACCGCTTCATTGCCGCCGTTGTAATAGACGAGGAAATATTCCGGCGTATAAATGGCGCTGCCGGCCAGATATTTGGCCAGCCAGACCCGGCGGTTTTCGTCCGGCGGAAAGCGCTTTGCATCCCCCGGGAAAACGCCGCCCCGAAGGGTCAGCCGCTCCCCCGACGGGGAAAGCAGCCGGAGCGCTTCCCAGCCGCTGCGCCGGGAGGTGCCATAGGAAAAATAGAGGACGGTCAGCTGCCGCTCCCGCAGCGGGACAGCCTCCCACCCCTCAGAAACAAGCGTCACCCGGTCGGCCGCCGACGGGCCGAGCGCCCCGCCGTAAGGGTCTTCCCCCGGCTCAAACCGGACTTCTTCCGGGGAAAAGGCTTTTTCCACCTCTGTCCGGCAGGCGGCGAGCACCCCCTCGCTGATAGCGGGAAGGGGGGTCTCTGCAAAAATACTGAAAAAGTTAAGCGCCACCCCTACGGCGCAAAAGGCGGCGAGGCCCGCAAATAAGCTGCGGAAGGTGAATTCTTTTGCCTGCGGCATGGCGCGCCCTCCTTTCCGGGGCAGTTGGGGGATGGTCAGTCGCGTTTGGGGGCCGCCGCCGGCTCCGACGCGGGGTCATAGTCCGGATCGGGGCGGGAACGGCGCTTTAAAACGTGCAGCGGGTCCCAGGCGGCGAGGATGAGCAGCAGCGCCGCGCCGATTCCCCAGCCCAGCGCCCACCAGCCCAGGCCGTAAGAACAGAATACCAGGATCCCGACAAACCCGGCAAAGAGGATCACCGCGATAATGCCCATTTTGAGGTTTACTTTCCCAATCGCCCGTTCATCGCCGTTCCAGCGGATGTTGAGGGCGTTATCCCATTTCATATACATAATCTGTCGCTCCTTTCGCAGATACGGCCGGTCATTCCCGGCTCTCGGGGTTATAGACGCCGGGGTCGCGGCGGGCGTGCTTTTTAAAAACATGGGCCGGGTCCCAGATGGAAAGGCCCAGCAGAGCGGCGGCCAGAACCCCGGCGGCGACCGCTAACCAGATCTGCCCCATCCCCGCAAGGAGCAGGACACCGATGCCGCCCAGAAACAGAATCACCGCCATAACGCCCATCTGAAGGTTGATTTTGCCGGCCACCCGCTCGTCGCTGCGGCCGCGGGAAACCATTTGGTTAAAATCGTTTTCTTTGAAATACATATGCGTCCCTCCTTTGGTAAAAGGTTGCTTCCCTTGTATTTTTATTGTAGCATACCGGCGTAAAGCCATCAAGTAGCCGTGCAAAATCTAAGCCAAAACCGACAAAAATTAAGATCACGGAAGCTGGACAGCAAAAAAGCCCGGCCGGAAGCCGGGCACAAAGATCCGAAACCGCGTATCTGCGGGGCGGTTCATTTTTCCCTTTCCTCTCTCCCGCGGAAATACCGGCGGAGGAAGGGCTTTTCCCATTTCCGCTTGCAGGCGAGGAAACCGCCTGTCTCCAGCTCCCAGGGGGAGACGAGGATAGAAGTCCCGCCGGGGAAGAGGTTTACCGCCAGCATATCGGTGAACAGCTGGTCGCCGATGAGGCAGCATTCCCGCCGGGAGGCCCCGTACCGCCCGCAGGCGCGGGCGAGGCCGAAGGGAAGGGGCTTGGCGGCGTTTGCGACAAAGGGGAGGCCGAGCTTCCGGGCGAAAGGCTCCACCCGGCCGGGGGAATTGTTGCTGAGGATGCAGAGGATAAGCCCCTCGGCGCGGCGGTCGGCGACCCACTGGGCGACGCCGGGGAAGGGGTCGGGGTTGTTGTGGCTGGTGAGGGTGTTGTCGACGTCCAGGATCACCAGCCGCAGGCGGTGGGAAGTAAAAAAAGCGCCCGGGATATCGGTGATGTGGGGGAAGTAATAATCGGGGGCCAGCAGCGGCATGGGCAGTCTCCTTTCGGGCAAACGAAAAGCGAGCCCCGGAAAAAGGCTCGCTTTAAGACCGTTTATCAAGCGCGAATATTATTTATATTTACGCTTTCTTGCGGCTTCCGATTTCTTTTTACGCTTTACGGAAGGCTTCTCGTAATGCTCTCTTTTGCGGACTTCAGCGAGCACGCCGGATTTTGCGCAAGATCTTTTGAATCTCTTAAGAGCGTTCTCGAGAGACTCGTTATCTTTTACCCTGATTTCTGACATTCTAATTCCCTCCCTTTGCCGGGGCGGCAGAGGTCTAAAAGCGGCGGCAGCCCCGTCGTTTCAAAGCCAACCTCTCTTCCGCACCCGCTTTTGTAGGGGAACGGAGACTTTGAAGGCCGGTTTTTCGGCTCCCGTCACATTTGTACTTCATATTATACAGCAGGCGGAGGTTAAATGTCAAGGGATTTTACCGGGAATGGGAAAAAAGTTTTTGACAGGTCAAATTAGCGGACCGAGGCGGGCGCCGCATTCCCGAATACGCCGCGTCCGACGTCCCAAGGACCGGCGCCGGCTGCCCGGCCAGTTCCGGCGTGGAAAGTTCCCCGCATCCGGTAAGCAGCAAAGCCGCCAGCAGCGCCGGCAGGCATTTCAACAATCCTTTGGACACCGGCAAGACCTACTTACAAACCGAACTTTGCCTTATATTTCGCCGGGTCCTCGATATATTCCCGGTATTTTGCCCGCAGACAGTTGCCGCAGGGGCGGTAACCGGCCGCCAGCGCCGTCTTCTCGTCGGCGAAAAAGACCCGGGATTTTTCATAGCTGCCCGGGAAGCGGCGGATGGCGGAAAGGGCGGTCGGGCAGTCGAGGCGGCCGTAGATTTTCAGCTTGCGGTTGCCGCCATATGCGCCCGGCGTCTCGGACAGGTAGATTTTCCCGTCCGCGCCCAGCAGTTTATACAGTTTCATCCGC
>CALXKG010000085.1 GCA_944388825.1 uncultured Clostridia bacterium
ACCTGGTCTTCGACGTCACCAACCGCTACGACGCGCCGGAAGCGGTGGTGGAAGAGTCCTCCGAGCCGTCCAAACCGGCCCCCGAGCCTTCCCAGCCCTCCGAGTACATCCCCGAGCCGTCGGAAGAACCGGCCCCTTCTGCTGAGCCCTCTTCCGAGCCTGTTTCGGAACCGTCCGAACCCGCTGAACCCACCCTCCCCCAGACCGGCCAGCTCTGGTGGCCGGTGCCCGTCCTGCTGGTTGCGGGCGCGGTGATCGCGGCGGTGGGCGCCCTTAAGGCATCCCGCAGAGGACGCAGATAATTTCACCGATCCCCGGGCGCTTTTCACCCGTGCGCCCGGCGGGATACACAACACTTTCCCGCACCCCCGGCTTTTCCGCCGGGGGCGTTTTTTATTCCATCTGCTGTTCGATACGCTATTCGATACGCAAAAAACGCCCGGCCTTTTCCGGCAGGCGCTGCGCGGCCTTTTCCCCCAGCCAGCCGCACGCCAGCCCGACGGCCGCCCCGCACAGCACGTCGCTGGGGTAGTGGACGCCGGCATAGACCCGCGACAGGCAGATAAGCCCCGCCAGCACCGCCGCCGGTACGCCCGCCCGCTTCGGCAGCCGCCGCAGCGCGGCCCACGCCGCCGCGGCCGACGCGGAAGCGTGCCCCGACGGGAACGACCAGTCGGCCGGATGGGGGATGATGGCGGTGAGCCCCTGCAGCGCGTCAAACGGGCGCGGCCGCATGACGGCCGGCTTGAGGATGAGGTTGACCAGCACCGCACTGAGCGCCAGCGCCGCCGCCATCGCAAGCCCCGCCCGCCTGGTCTTTCGGGGGACCAGCAGGGCGAGGGTCAGGAGGATCCAGATAAACCCCGCGTCCCCCAGCCCGGTGATAAAGGACATGACCCTGTCCAGCACCGGCGTCCGGTGGGCTTCCGCCCAGTAGAGGACGCCGGCGTCGAGCGCCTGGATCCACTCCATCAGAAGAGCTCCAGGACGGTCAAGTCCTTCGGGTAGCGGTTGAGCACCTCGCAGCCGGTTTCGGTGACGATGACCAGGTCTTCGATCCGCACCCCGAATTTCCCGCCGAGATAGATGCCCGGCTCGATCGAGAAGCACATCCCGGGCTCGACCGGCGTGTCAAAGGCGGACGAGACGTCGCCGAACTCGTGGTCTTCCTGCCCGATAAAGTGTCCCAGCCGGTGGTAGAAGGCGTCCCCGTACCCGGCCGCCGCGATCACCTCCCGGGCGGCGGCGTCGATGTCGCAGAGCCGGACGCCGGGGCGGATCATCGCCTCCGCCGCTTCGTTGGCGGCCCGGACGAGGTTATAGACCTTTTCCTCCTCTTCGGTGGGCGGGGCGGTGAAGAAGGTGCGGGTCATGTCCGAGCAGTAGCCGTCCTTCACCCCGCCGACGTCCAGGAGGACGCACATCCCCTTTTCCAGCCGGGTCCCGTCGTTGCCGTGGTGGGGGTCGGCGGCGTTTTTGCCGAACCCGACGATCGGGGTAAAGCTGACGCCTTCGCAGCCGTGGGCGGCGTAGATCTCGATGAATTTCTGTTCCAGCTCCTTTTCGGTCGCGCCGGGATGGATGGCCTTGACAAATTCCGCCATGCAGGCGTCGTTGACGGCGGAGGAGCGGCGCATTTTGTCCTGTTCGTCCGCGTCCTTGACCGCCCGCACCCAGTCGACGCAGGGCGAGCCGTTGACAAACCCGCCGGCGGCCCCCAGTTCCATCAGCCGGATCAGAAACCGGGCCGGCCAGGTCTTGTCCACCCCCAGCGGCTTTTCCCGGTCGAGGAAGGGGACGATCCGGGCCGGGCCGTCGTCGGTATCCGAAAAGCGGACGACCGGGATGCCGCAGGCGGGCGCGGGGAAGAGGGCGTTGACAAAAAAGCGGTGAGCCTGATCCGCCCGCAGCAGCAGGGCCAGCATCCGTTCCCCCGGCCAGATCGTCTCGCCGGTCAGATAGCGGATGGAAAGCGGGTCGGTCACCAGCAGCTGGGTCAGCCCCGCCTCTTCCATCTTCCGCAGTACACGGTCGATGCGTTTGTTTTCCATATCCATCATCCTTTCAGAAATGTTTCCTGTCTTTTCATGATACCCCATTCCCTTCCAAAAAGCAAGAAAGGATGCGTGAATATTCCGCCCCGCCGCGTCCCCGCTTTTTCATATTTTGACGGGCACAGTTTTAGTATTTTCTACAAAAACCCTTGCGCCGGCTGGTTATTTATGGTATCATAAAGATAACAGCGGAGCCTGCGACAGCGGTTCCGAAAACGCCAAAGGAGAGATAACGCTATGGAAACGATTTACTTACAGCTTTACTCCCTCGGCCAGTACGGCCAGGAGCACCCGATGCCCGAATGCCTGGAGACGGTCGCGAAGATGGGCTATGACGGCGTCGAGTTCGCCGGCAACAACTACGGCGGGCTGTCCGCCGCCGACCTCACTGCCGAGCTGAAGAAAAATAACCTCGGCTGCCGCTCGGTCCACCTCAGCATGGACCAGATCGTCCCGACCCTGCCCTACTTAAAGGAAGCGGGCGTCCAGTACGCGATCGTCGCGATGCACGCCTTCTCCAATGAGGAGGAGATCCTCGACTGCGCCCGCCAGCTCAACGAAGCCGGCAAAGAAGCGGCCAAGTACGGCATCAAGGTCGGCTACCACAACCACACCCAGGAGTTCAATAAGATCGGCGACAAGTATTTCCTGGAGATCCTGATCGAGAACACCGACCCCGAGAACGTCGTCTTCGAGCTGGACTGCGGCTGGGCGACCGCCGCCGGCGCCGACGCCGCCGCGTTCCTGCGCAAATACGCCGACCGCTACGTCGCGATCCACGTCAAGGAAAACAACAAGGTCATCGGCCCCGAAAAGCCCCGTTCCCCCAAAGACCCCAGCCCCTTCAAGCTGGACGAAAACGGCAAGCCGATCATCACCGAAGAGATGCGCAAGGCCTTCGCCGAACGGGCCAGCTGGAACTGCGGCACCGGCCAGGGCATCAT
>CALXKG010000086.1 GCA_944388825.1 uncultured Clostridia bacterium
AGTAGATTTCCGGCTCCATCACCGCCGTAAAGGCCCGGTAATCCTGGTTTTCAGGGATAAAATCCATGATTTTCCTCCTTCCGGGATTGAATTGAATCCGCGCAATCGGGGCTGAAACCTCAAATCCGGCATCAAAAATTAAATCAGCGAAGCGTACCTTCATATTTCCCAACGGGAAATATATCATAGGGCGTTAGCCATATATCATTTATAAAACATATTCCAGCTGCCGGTCGAAAGGCTCTTTTTCCGCGTGTTCGGCTGAGATCCATCCGGCGTCGGTACAGCCCATCGCGTTATAAAACGCCTGGGTCTCGACTGCCGAGTGGGAGGATATGTAGAGCTTTTCCGCGCCCCGTCCTTTCGCCCAGGCGGCCGCGCGGGCAAACAGCTCCCGGCCGATCCCCTGCCCCCGGCAGCCGGCCGAGACATGGAGGGACGAAAGGTCGAGGTATTCCCCTTTGGGGCCGGTAAACCCCGGCTCGACCGATACAAAGCCTTTGAGCGCCCCGTCTGTAAACGCCCCGCAGACAAACCCGCCGGTACGGACGGTGTTCCGGAGGCAGTCCAGCAGATAGGCGTAGTCCTCTTCCGACCAGTCGTCGATAAAGGGGTCGGGCTTGATGGCCCATCCCCCGTTTTCCCGCCGCCAGCAGTCGACGACCACCTGCCGGCGGACAAAGGCGGAAAAGAGGGAGCGGTTAAGCTCCGGTTCGGTCAGCGTGCGGTAGAGAATCGATGCGTTTGCCATATGGCGCTCCTTTCTGGCGGCTGCTTATTCTGCGGCGGCCTGCTGCTCCAGGTGCGCCTTTTCTTCCTCTTTCATCCGGCGGTAGACGGTAAAGTACATCGCGAGGAAGCAGGCAAGCCCGCCGACAAAGTTGGAGATGGGTTCGGCCAGGAAGACGCCGTCCACCCCAAGCCCCCAGAGGCCCGGCAGGATGAGGGTCAGGGCGACGACGATGAATACCTTGCGGAAGAGGGAGAAGAAGACCGCCTGTTTGGACTTGCCCAGGCCGACAAAGACCGCCTGGCCGCTGATCTGGAAGGCCATCATAAAGAAGCCGAAGAAATAGATCTTCAGTACCCGGATCCCTTCGTCGAGGATCGACAGGTCGCTGGAAAACATCCGGATAAAGACGCCGGGGGTCAGCATGATGATGACCCAGGCCAGCACCGTGTACAGGAAGGTAAGGGTGGTCGTAAAGCGGACGCCCTGCCGCACCCGGCCGTATTCCTTCGCGCCGTAGTTGAAGCCGAGCACCGGCTGGGAACCGTTGGTGACGCCATGGAGCGGCAGCATGAAGATCTCCCGGATGGAATTGAGGACGGTCATGATCGCGATGTACGAGTCGCCGCCGTAAAGGCCCAGCATCCGGTTGCAGGCGATCTGGGTGAGGCCGTTGGTGACCGACATCGTAAAGCCGGAGAGCCCGAGGCCGGTGATCCGGCCGATCAGCCGCCAGTCCGGCTTCATCGCCGAAAATTTCAGGGTAAAGAGGGCCTTTTTGCCGGTCAAAAACCGGAGCACCCAGAGAGCCGAAATAAACTGGGAAATGATGGTGGCCAGCGCCGCGCCCTGTACCCCCATGTCAAACAGGAAAATAAAGACCGGGTCGAGGATGATGTTGATGACCGCCCCGACCAGAACGGTGATCATCCCGGTGCGGCCAAAGCCCTGGGCGTTGATGAAGTTGTTCATCCCGATGCCGACCATGACAAAGACAGTGCCGAGCAGGTAGACGGTCAGGTAGGCGGACGCATACGGATAGGTCTCGTCGCTGGCGCCGAACAGGTAGAGGATCGGCTTTTGAAAGGCAAGGCACAGGACGGTCAGGACGGCGCCGGTCACGACCAGCATGAAAAAGGAATTGCCCATGATCTTCTGGGCCTTTTCCTCGTCCCCCTCCCCGCGGGCGATCGAACAGAGCGGCGCGCCGCCTGCGCCGAAGAGGTTTGTAAAGGCGGTGATGATCGTGATGATCGGGAAGGTCAGGCCAAGGCCGGTCAGCGCAAGGCTGGACGCGCCCGGCAGATGGCCGATGTAGATCCGGTCGACGATGTTGTAGCACAGCTGCACCAGCTGCGCCACCGTCAGCGGGACGGCCAGCGACATGATGTTTTTCCATACGGCCCCTTTGGAAAAATCGTTTTTACCGGGATTTCCCTGCGGCATAAAAAAAGACCCCTTTTCTGGAATTAGTTGCACCTGCAACTTTTTCCTTATTATACCATATCCGGCGAAAAATGTCAACGGAGCATAAAGAGCGCCGGGGGGCAGAAGGTAAAGGACGGCTTGCAGACAATCATTTGTAAAAAAATCATGAGCGTTTAATAGACAAAGTGGGAATAATCGGAAAACAGACGGGCTTCAGGTTACGGCTGTCTGAAACCTCTGTGAAAACTGGGTGAAAAGGGCGGTTTCGCTTGCATTGGTTGCCGGTATGTGCTATAATAATGAACGGTTTCCATGGCCGGTTTAGGTATATTGCCGGTTTTCTCCGGTGCCGGACGAAGACTTTTGGCAGACTAGCCGGTAAACCATGACATATGCGGCGGCATCTTCCGCGCGCCGCATATGAATACTCTTATAGAAATGGAGTTTTAGGACATGATCGAGGTAAAAAACCTCACCAAGTATTACGGGGACAAGCACGCCGTCGACGGCGTCAGCTTCTCGGTAAAACAGGGTGAGATCCTTGGGTTTCTCGGCCCCAACGGCGCCGGCAAATCCACGACGATGAATATCCTGACCGGATACATCTCCTCCACCTCCGGGACGGTCGAGATCGACGGTTATGATATTCTGGACAACCCCATCGAGGCCAAACAGAAGATCGGGTACCTGCCCGAACTGCCGCCCCTCTATCTGGACATGACGGTCCAGGGGTACTTAAGCTTTGTCTACGACCTCAAAAAGTGTAAGATCCCGAAAAAGCAGCATATCGACGACGTCTGCCGCCGGGTGCGGATCGACAATGTCCAGCACCGGATCATCAAAAACCTCTCCAAAGGCTACCGGCAGCGGGTCGGGCTTGCCCAGGCACTGATCGGCAATCCGGAAGTGCTGATCCTGGACGAGCCGACCGTCGGCCTCGACCCCAAGCAGATCATCGAGATCCGCGACCTCATCAAGGTGCTGGGCGAACGGCATACCGTCATCCTCTCTTCCCATATCCTGTCGGAAGTACAGGCGGTCTGCGACCGGCTGGTCATCATCAACAGCGGGAAGATCGTCGCCGACGATACCGCCGAAAACCTGACCCGCCGGCTTTCCAAGGATTTTCGGTATATCATCCGGGTCGAAGGGCCGATGGAAGAGGTGCGCAAGGTGCTGGAGGGCATTCCCGGCATGAAGGAAGTCCTCTTTAATGGCGAAAAGGAACCGGGCGTCTATGAGTTCAGCCTGGAGTCCGACCCGACGCTGGATATCCGCCGGGAGATCTTCAAGCGGGTGGTCAGCCGCAGCTGGACCATCCTTTCCTTCCACTCGACCGAGATGACGCTGGAAGATATCTTCCTGATGCTGACCAGCGGCGATTCCGCCTCCGCCATCAAGACCCTGGAGGCGAGCGAAGAGGACGGCGCGCCGGTGGAAGAAGCCCCCTCCCCCGATGAAAAGGGCGAGGTCGAAAAAATAGAAGTCGTAAACCCCGAGACCGGCGCCGCGGAGGATGTGTCCCAGCCTCTTGAAATGCCTGAGATCGACGGGGAAAGAAAACAGAAAATGAATGAAGATGGAGGTGAAGAATAATGCTCGCCATTTTCAAGCGGGAGTTTAACTCCTATTTCACCAACCCGATGGGGTATGTGTTCCTGGCGGTCTTCTATTTCTTCTCCGGGATGTATTTCTCGATGATCCTGCGGTATAACACGACCGATATTTCCTATGTGTTCTCCTACCTGTTTGAAGTGCTGATGTTCATCATCCCGCTTCTGTGTATGCGGCTGATGTCGGAAGAAAAGCGGCAGAAGACCGACCAGCTCCTGATGACCAGCCCGGTCTCGATCACCGGCCTGGTGGTCGGCAAATTTCTGGCGGCCCTTGCCATCTACGGCATCGCCCTTGCCGTCACCGTCGTCTACGCGATCATCCTCACCTTCTTCGCGACGCCGGACTGGGCGGTCATCGTCGGCAACATCTTCGGCTCTCTCATCATGGGCGCCGCAATGATCGCGATCTGCCTGCTGATCTCCGCCTGCACCGAAAGCCAGATCATCGCCGCGATCGGCGGTTTTGCCGCGATGCTGCTCTTATGGATGATCGAAAGCGCCGCTTCGATGGTGCCCGCTTCCCTCTCCTGGCTCGGGGAGATCCTTTCCCAGCTCTCCTTCTCCAGCCGCTACGACAACTTCTGCAACGGGCTTTTGAATGTGAGCGACGTCCTGTTCTATATCAGCGCAATCGTCGTCTTCCTCTTCTTCAACGTCCGGATCATTGAAAAGCGGCGCTGGAGCTAACCCGAAGCCCATCACTCTAGGAAAGGAATATCCGCAAGATGAATAAAGAAAACAAAACCTCCGGGCGGAAGGAGAAAAAGGCCCAATCGGCCAAATCCTTAAACCGCTCCCGCCGCCTCCGCCACGGGACGATGGCGACCGTGCTCTCCGTCTGCTTTGTCGCGGCGGTCGTACTGGTCAACGTCATCGCCTCCCTGCTGGTCGAGCGGTTCCCGATCAGCGTCGACCTGACCGCCAATAAGATCTTTGAGCTTTCACAGGAGTCGATCGACTATGTGCAGGGGCTTGAACAGGATATCGACGTCTATGTCCTCGCGACCGAGGAGGACTTTTCCGGGTCCAACCAGTACTATAACCAGGCGAACACCGTTATCAACAAGTACGCCCAGTACTCTGACCATATCCGGATCAGCTACGTCGATATCTATCAGGATGTCGACTTTGCCGCCCAGTACCCGGATGAAACCCTTACTTACGGCAATATCATCCTTCAGTGCGGCGACCGGCACCAGATCCTGACCGCCTATGACCTCTTCGACGTCGACGAGCAGTATGGCACCATCCAGTCCTCGACGACCGAGCAGGCGATGACCAGCGCGATCATGAACCTGACCGACTCCAACCCCATAAGCGTCGTCTTCCTGACCGGTTTCGGGGACAACAACCGCACCGATTCCGCGAACCTCCAGTCGATCCTTTCGAATAACGGCTACCTGGTCAGTGAGATCAACTTCCTCTCGGAAGACATCCCGGAAGACGCCGACGCGGTCGTCCTCTGCTCCCCCACTTCCGACCTGACCGAGGAGCTGACCGATACCCTCGCCCAGTGGCTGGAAAATGAGGGCAAGTTCGGCCGGACCATGCTTTACTTTGCCGACGGCTCGCAGCCCTCGCTGCCGATGCTGGAAAGCCTGCTGGCCGAATGGGGCATCGGGGTGGAATCCGGTTATCTGATCGAGACCGACGCCAGCCATGTCTACTCCAGCTATACCTACCTTCTGAGCCAGTATGAGGACAACAACTACGTCGATTCCTCCGACCGGCCGCTGCTGCTGCCCAACGCCAAGGCGCTCTCTGTCCTGTGGGATGTGGACTCCAACCGGTATACCCACGTCCTGCTCTCCACCTATGATTCTGCCGTCGTCGTCCCGGAGGATGCCGCCGAAGACTGGCAGCCGGCGGAAGAGGATATGCAGAGCTATCCCCTCGCGGTCCTGGGCCAGCGCCTGACCTATGAAAGCACGACGGCGCTTAACTCCTATCTTGCCGCTTTCGGCTCGATGGATATGACCAATACCGCCTTTACGTCGATGTCGGCGCTCAACAACGGCGAATATGTCGTCCAGCTGCTCAACTCCCTCACCGGCAAGGAAGAGGGCGTCACCATCGTCGGCAAGCAGCTTGGCACGGAAACGCTGGGCATCAACGAGAACCAGGCCAACATCATCGGCGGTTTCTTCCAGTTCGGCCTGCCGGTCATTGTTGTGATCATCGGCGTCACCGTCTGGGTCCGCAGGAGGAACAAGTAAACTATGGCAGATAAGGCAAAAAAGAAAAGCAAAAAGGTCCGCAACCTGGTGATCGGGCTTGTCGTCCTGCTGCTGCTCGCCGGCGCGCTGGCGGCGATCCTGCTGTTTACCTCCGAACCGGTGGAGGAATCAAGCGAATCCGCCTACGAGAGCACGCTGGTCGACCTGGTCGTTTCGGACGCGGAAGATATCAACGAGCTGACGGTCGTTAACCCCGACGGCGGCTTTGACATCGTCCGCACGGCCGAGGCGACCGAGGAAGAGGACGCGGTGTACGGGATCGAGGAGCTGGACAGCTTCCTGACCGATGAGAGCGAGCTTTCTTCCATCATCGACCAGTTCGCCAACGTCAGCGCGATGCGTCTGGTGGAGGAAAACGCGCCGGATATCGCAAAATACGGCCTGGAACATCCCACCTATACCGTCACCACCTACTATGACGACGGCACCACCCACACTTTCTATGTCGGCGATACGCTGCCGACCGACAACGGCGCCTACATGATGATCGACGATGATCCCAATGTCTATTCGATGGGCGAAACCAAAATGTCCCGGCTGGGGTATACCTATCTGGATTTCATGGACCTGGACGTCATCGAGGCATGGGAGAGCTATACCGATGAGGACGGCAACGAAGTGACCGCCCCGACCATCGAATACCTGCAGGTCGAAGGCGGGACCTTCGGGGAGGAAGTTTTCCGGATGGAACCGCTCGTGGCGGATGAGGAAAGCACTCTTGCTTCTTCCTACGGCTCCTCCTTCCGGATCGTCAGCCCGGTGGAGGCGGACTTCAGGGTCCGTACCCAGGAGGACGGCAGCGACGCCAACGCCGTTTATACCACCGGCCTGCAGTCGCTGACCGCCCTGTCGGCCGCCGTTACCAACCCCACCGAAGAAGATATGGCCGCATATGGGCTGGATACGCCCTTCTGCACCATCTCCTTCAGCCGGGACGGGCAGGCGCATACCTGGTATGTCGGCGATGCGGTCACGACGGAAGACGGGACCGCCGCCCACTATTTCTACAGCGAAGACCAGCCGGTCATCTATGTCGTAGCGGATTCGGACCTTCCGTGGATCTCGATGGACCTCGACAACCTGTATACCGCACAGCAGCTGCTGCCCTATATCGACGATGTTGCGTCGATCGACCTGATGGTCAACGGAAAGAGCTACCTCTTTGAAATCGACGCGGCCGACCCGGACGACGAAGACGCGGATATCGTCCCCCATCTGGACGGCGAAGAAGTCAGCCTGGATTACTACCGGACGATGTACCAGTACCTGCTGTTGGCTCCGGCTGAAGGGATCTACCGCGGCGAACCGGAGGCCGGCGAAATGATCGCCGCCTTCACCTACCACTACCGCGACGGCGGCAGCGATACCGTCGAGCTCTATGACCTGGGCAACCGCACCTGCGTGCTGTCGGTCAACGGGAATATGCAGTGGACTACCCGCGGCGCATACGTCACCTATCTGGAGACCAACGTTGAGAAGCTGAAAAACGGCGAAGAGCCGTCGCTCGACTATTAAAGCCTGCTTGCAATCCCTTTGCCAATAAAAATCCCGCCTTTCCGGTCGGTCCGGAAAGGCGGGATTTTGTTTTGCCTTTTGGCGGTTCATCAGGCAGCCTGTCCGTCCGGGCGTCCCGGGCAAACGGGCCTTTTCCGGCATCTCCCTTTCCGCGCATATTTCCCATTCCAGCGCGGACAGCAAGGGAGTCAGCCTTCGATGTACATGGTTTCGGTCTGCAGGAGCCCCTCTTTCAGAAGCTCGATCGCCTGCTGGAGGCCGCAGCTTTCCAGAAGGTTGACCGCATCCGACGCGGCGCTGCAGAGGATCGCATACATTTTTTCGTAGTTCGCCATAGATGGCACCTCCCTTGTGTTGGTATCTACAGTATAGCACACATCCAGCCAATTTGCAACATCTTTTACAAAAATTAACATTTGCTTTTGGGCAAATCGACGGTATTCGACCGGACTCGCGCCGGTTCCGGCCGGTTTGACAGCATTTTCCCCCCGTATAACCAAAAAACGCTCCCTGTTTTCCCTTAAATGACAGAGGGGAACAGGGAGCGCCTGCCGTCAGTTTAGAAACCGTTTCATCTGCTCGATGTTCTGCTGCTCAGTCGCCAGCAGCTTGCCGGCCAGCCTGCGCACCGCTTTGTCCTCCCCTTCGTACTCGTTCAGCCGCCTGGTGATCCGGGTAAGCCCCATCGCGTTGCCCTGAATCATCATTTCGGCGATATGGCCGGGTGTGTTTTCCTTCAGCAGGTTTCCCATGGCGCTCATGGTGACCGACAGTTTTGCCATCGCCGATGGGCTGGCAGGCTCCCCGCCCCGCTGGCGGAGCAGGTCGATCGCCTCCGAGCGGATGTGGTCGTATTCGGACAGCTGGCTTTGCAGCGCCTCCCGGATCGGGCCGCCATGCGCCGATTCCAGCACCTTCAATATCCCGTCGACCCCCATATCCGCGTTTTGATAGATACAGGACAAAAGCTCCTTATCATCCATTGCCGCTATTCCTCCCTTTTGGTTTCGTAACGGCAGTATGGGCATGGGACGCGGGTTTATTCAGCTGAGGGAAAATACCCCTGCCGCCAGGTACCCGGCGTAAAGGAGCCAGAGGAGGTACGGCAAGAGCAGCAGCGCCCCCGCCCGGGAAGCGCGGCGGCTGAGGATGGCCAGCAGCAGGACCGCGGCAAACAGCGCCGCCAGCCCGACCAGCGCCCAGCCAAACCAGGAGAGCCGGAAAAAGAGAAGCGGCCAGAGGGCGGACAGGGCAAGCTGGACAGAATAGACCTGCCGCCGCAGCGGCGTGTCCGCGCCGGTCCGGCAGAGGTAGTCGGAAACCCCCATCGCCAGGTAAAGCGCCGTCCACACGATCGGGAAAACGAGGCCCGGCGGGGAAAACGGGGGCTTGGGGTAAAGGGCGTAGAGGGCGCGCATCCCGCCGCCCAGAAGCGACCCCGCAAGCCCTGCCGCCAACGGGATCAGGAGGCAGCGGAGCAGGAGTTTCAGCCGTATCATAAAAACACCTCCGGCAATTTCTTGTCGGAGGTATCCTATGCCGGGGAGAAAGGGTTTATTCCTGCGGCGGGTGGGTCAGGCGGCCGATCAGGTCGATATAAAGCTGCTGATACTGCCGCAGCAGGGCGCTTTTCAGCTGCTCCGCCTGCGGCCGGTCGGGGGCGTAGAGGGAAAGGCGCATCAGCTCCAGCTCCCCGTCGTGGAAGGAAAAGTCCACCCGGCAGCCCTCTTCCCTTTCAGACACCGAAACGCTTGTCTCCCGCTCCCGGCGGTTTTTCTCCCGCAGGTCGCGCACCGTCCCCAGCACCCGCTCCCGCAGCGTGACCGGCAGCTCGGACGAGAGCCTTTCAGCCGTCTCTTCTCCCAGGGAGGTAAGGGTGTACTTCCCTTCCCGCTCCCGCAGATGGCCCAGCCTTTTGAGCTCGGCAAAGGTGGAGGTCAAAAGGAAATAATTGACCGTCTCCGCCCCGCCCAGGATGTCGATCAGCTGCTGCTCGGTCAGCGGGCGGCCGACCGACTTTAACAGGAAGCAGATCAGGATCTTGACAAGATATGGATCCCGCACCCCGCCGGGCGATACCCCGGCGATCCGGCTTTCTGCAATATCCGCCATTCCGACCGCCCCTTCCAATCTTCTTTTGGCGGCCAAACGCCGCCTGTACATCTCTTTTCATCTTACCATGAACCGGGGGAAAATGCAATCGGGAAGTTTTTTTTCGGCAAAACGCGCGGTTTTGCGCGGAAAAGCTGGTGACTGTTCACAAAATAACCCGAAAAACTTCTCAAAATTAGCCGTTGTTGGCCCTTTACAAACCGGATGGTTTCGGGTAAAATAGTAGCAATAACATTGCGCTTACAAAATCATTGAAAGATCCCATGTGGGAGGCGGTCCTCCGCCTCAAAATCCCTTTAAGTTGGTCCCGTGAGGCTGACAAGGCGGTTTGCTTTCTGACCGTGGGCGAAGTATGCCCGCAGGTTATCCGCATTAAAGTAAACCAGGCTGTCAGGCTTTCCCGGCAGCCTGGTTTTTTGCGTCGAAAGGAGCGGATCATGGAAGGAAAAGCGCTGATCATGGACGAAAAAGCGATGGGGCGGGCCATCAACCGGATCGCCTACGAGATCATCGAGCGGGGCAAAGGAGCCGAGGACCTGGTGATCGTCGGGATCGTCTCCCGGGGGGTGGAACTGGCCCACCGGATCGCCGGCAAGATCAAGTCGGTCGAGCAGCGGGAGGTCCCGGTGGGGACGCTGGACATCACCCCCTACCGGGACGACCTCCCCCGCCCCGGGTCCCCGCCGGAGGAACCGGGCATCCCCTTTCCGATCGACGGCAAACGGGTGGTGCTGGTGGATGACGTCATCTGCACCGGGCGGAGCGTACGGGCCGCGATGGACGGGCTTTTGTCCATCGGGCGGCCCCGCTGCATCATGCTGGCGGTGCTGGTCGACAGGGGGCACCGGGAGCTGCCGGTGCGGGCCGACTTTATCGGCAAAAACGTCCCCACCTCCCGGGAGGAGGAGGTCTGCGTCTTTGTCAAGGAACGGGACGGGCAGGACTGCGTCATCATCCGGTGAGGAGGGCTTATGAAGCGGGAAACATTTGCGGAACTGGAAAGCGAGATGCTCGCCTGTATGCGGGACAGCGCCCACGACCGGGAACACGTCTACCGGGTGCTCTACCTGGCGGCCGATATCGCCGGGACCGAGCCGGGGGCCGACCGGGACGTCCTAATTGCCGCCTGCCTGCTGCACGATATCGGGCGGCAGGAGCAGATGGAAGACCCTTCCCTCGACCACGCGGCGGTCGGGGCGGAAAAGGCGGAGCGGCTGCTGCTGAAAAAAGGGTTCCCGGCGGAATTTGCCGGAAAGGTGGCCGACTGCATCCGCACCCACCGTTACCGGTCGGGGGATCTGCCGGTTTCGCCGGAGGCAAAGATCCTTTTCGACGCCGACAAGCTGGACGCCGCCGGCGCGATGGGAATAGCCCGGACGCTGCTGTACAGCGGGGCGGCCGGGCGGCCGCTCTATCGCAGGGCGGCGGACGGCACGGTTTTAAGCGGGGAGGCGGATAGCGAAGCCTCCTTCTTCCGGGAGTATAAATTCAAACTGGAAAAGCTCTACGGCCGCTTCTTTACCGGGCGGGCGGAAGAGATCGCCGCCTCCCGTGCGCCGGCCGCCAAGGCGTTTTATGAAGCCCTGCTGGCGGAGGCCCGCGCCGGGTACGGCGGGCGGGCGGCGCTGGAAGGCTGGCTGGAATAAACGGATTTACAGATAGAAAGGCTTGAAGCTATGATTTTGATCGAAGGCGGGCGGGCCGTCAGCCCGAAAAACGGCCTGGACGGCATCTACCATATCCTGCTGGACGGGGATAAGGTGGTAAAGGTCAGCGAAGACTTTATCACCGACCTGCCGGAAGGGACGACGGTGCTGGACGCTTCCGGCAAGCTGGTGCTGCCGGGGCTTATCGATATGCACGTCCACTTCCGCGACCCCGGCCAGACCCATAAGGAAGATATTTATACCGGGTGCGCCGCGGCTGCGGCGGGCGGGGTGACGTCGGTCGCCTGTATGCCGAACACCGCGCCCCCGGTCGACAGCCCGGAACTGGTCCGGTATATCCTGGACCGGGCGGAAACTGCGAAGGCGCGGGTCTACCCGGTCGCCTGCGTCACCGAAGGGATGAAGGGCGAAACCGTTACCGATATGGCCGCCCTGAAAGCTGCCGGGGCCGTCGCTTTTTCGGACGACGGCCGCCCGGTCAAAAACGCCCGGGTGATGATGGAAGGGATGTGGCACGCCGAACGGGTCGGCCGGAAGGTCCTCTCCCACTGCGAAGACCTCGACATTATAAACGGCGGGATCATGCACAAGGGGGACGTTTCCCGGACGCTGGGCGTGCCGGGGATGGACCGGGCCAGCGAAGACTCGGTGACGGCAAGGGAGATCTGCCTCGCCGATTCGGCCGGGACGCCGGTCCACATTTGCCACGTTTCAACCAGGGGCGCCGTTGACCTCATCCGCCACGCAAAGCAGCGGGGCATTCGGGTGACCTGCGAGACCGCCCCCCACTACTTTATCCTCGACCACGAAAAGCTGCTGGGCCGGGACGCCGATTACCGGATGAACCCGCCGCTGCGGGAACAGAAGGACATCCGGGCGGTGCTGGGCGGCATCATCGACGGGACCATCGACTGCATCGTCACCGACCACGCCCCCCATGCGGCGGAAGAAAAGGCCGACTTCTTAAAGGCCCCGAACGGGGTGGTCGGGCTGGAGACCAGCTTCGCCGCCTGCTACACCTACCTCGTCAAAAAGGGCGTCGTCTCCCTCCGGCGGCTGGTCGAGCTGATGAGCGAGAACCCGGCGCGGCTGCTGGGGATACCCGGCGGGTCGATCGAAGAAGGGGGCCCGGCCGATATCATGATCGCCGACCCGGAGGAGAAGTGGACGGTAGACCCCGCGAAGCTCCACTCCAGATCCAAAAACACCGTTTTCAAGGGGATGACTTTCCAGGGGAAGGTCAAAATGACCATCTGCCGCGGGGAGATCGTCTACGACAGTGAAAACGATAAAGGATAAACCGCGAAATACAAACCGACATAAGGAGGAAACCAAAATGTCTTTTGACCGTTTAATCAAGCGCATCATCGAAACCAAAAACCCCACCGTCGCCGGGCTGGACCCGAACTTTTCCTATATCCCCCAGTTTATCCGGGACAAATACGCCGGTATTTCCGACCCGATGGAGGCGGCCGCCAAGGCGGTGCTGGAGTATAACTGCGGCTTGATCGACGCGCTCTGCGACATCGTCCCCGCCGTCAAGCCCCAGGCCGCTTATTATGAGGCTTACGGCTGGTATGGGATGAAAACCTTTGCCGAGACGATCTCCTACGCCCAGAAGAAGGGCATGTACGTCATCGCCGACGGCAAGCGCAACGACATCGGCTCGACGATGGAAGCCTACGCCACCGCTTACCTCGGGGAGAACGAGCTGTACGGCAAAAAGGCCGCGCCGTTCGGGGCAGACGCGCTGACGGTCAACGGCTACCTCGGCACCGACGGGATTAAGCCGCTGCTCGCCCCCTGCAAGGAATTTGACAAGGGGATCTTTGTCCTGGTCAAGACCAGCAACCCCTCCTCCGGCGAGCTCCAGGACCGCAAGCTGTACAACAAGAAGGGCTTCCCCTCCGGCAACGTCTATGAAGTGATGGGCGAGATGTGCGAAGACTGGGGCAAAGAGGCGGGCGAGTCGGAATACGGCTACACCGCGGTCGGCGCGGTCGTCGGGGCCACCTACCCCGAACAGCTGGCCGAGCTGCGGAAAAAGCTCCCCCACACCTTCTTCCTCGTCCCCGGGTACGGCGCCCAGGGCGGCGGCGGCAAGGGCGTTTCCGGCGCGTTTGATAAAAACGGGCTGGGCGCCATCGTCAACGCTTCCCGCAGCATCATCTGCGCTTACAAGAAAGAAGGCTGCGACGAAACCGATTACGCCGGGGCCGCCAGACGGGAAGCGCTGCGGATGAAGGAAGATATCTGCGCGTATATCAACTTGAAGTAAGTATAAGCCATTTAAAGTATATTTTGGGTGCTGCGCACACTTCATTTTGGGCGGAGCAGCTGTGAAACACTTCGGAAATGCGGGAACTGACTGCAAGGGAAGGGGCTCTGCCCCCTCCACTCCCGCAAGCCCTTTAAAAAGGGCTTGACCCTAAATTTATAATCTTCGCCCCGCCGCAATCAAACCGGGTCTGTAAGCCGGACATAAGGAATCTATCCGCCTGCCGGAAAACGGAAAGGACAGGTTTTCAATCACGCAGCGAATGTCCCGGGCGGTGAAGAAACGTTCCGGAGACTGTGAGCTTGCCGAACAGTCTGAATCGTGCGGGGCGGGGTTCCGCTCCGCGTCGTCAAGAAAAAGACAAGAAAAAGAAAGGAAAGAAACATGCCATTAAGACAAGATATTCATAAGGTCATGGTCATCGGCTCCGGCCCGATCGTCATCGGTCAGGCGGCCGAGTTCGACTATGCGGGTACCCAGGCCTGCCGCGCCCTGAAAGAGGAGGGGCTGGAGGTCGTGCTTTTAAACTCCAACCCCGCGACGATCATGACCGATAAGGCAATGGCGGACAAGATCTATATTGAACCGCTGACCCTCGACGTCTGCAAGCGGATCATCGAGATCGAAAAGCCCGACTCGCTCCTTTCTACCCTCGGCGGGCAGACGGGCCTGACGCTGTCGATGGAGCTGGCAAAGTGCGGCTTCCTGGCGGAACACGGGGTCAAGCTCCTCGGCGCAAACCCCGAGACGATCGACAAGGCGGAAGACCGGCAGGAGTTCAAGGACACGATGGAGGCGATCGGCCAGCCGGTCGTACCCAGCAAGGTCGTCACCACCGTCGAGGACGCGGTCGACTTTGCAAAGGAAATCCACTACCCCGTCATCATCCGTCCGGCCTTTACGCTGGGCGGCACCGGCGGCGGCATCGCGAACGACGAGGCTCAGCTCCGGGATATCGCGACCAACGGCATCCGCCTCTCCCCCATCGGCCAGATCCTGGTCGAGAAGTGCATCTCCGGCTGGAAGGAGATCGAGTTCGAGGTCATCCGCGACGCGAAGGACAACGTCATCACCGTCTGCTCGATGGAGAACTTCGACCCGGTCGGTATCCACACCGGCGACTCGATCGTCGTGGCCCCCGCCGTGACGCTGGCGGACAAGGAGTACCAGATGCTCCGGTCGGCCGCCATCAGCATCATATCGGAACTGAAGGTAGAAGGCGGCTGCAACTGCCAGTTCGCCCTCCACCCCGAGTCGATGCGGTACGCGGTCATCGAGGTCAACCCCCGCGTCTCCCGTTCGTCGGCGCTGGCCTCCAAGGCGACCGGCGATCCGATCGCCAAGGTCGCGGCCAAGATCGCGATCGGCTATACGATGGACGAGATCG
>CALXKG010000087.1 GCA_944388825.1 uncultured Clostridia bacterium
TGCCCTGGATCGGGAGCACCGGCCCCAGGTCCCGCCAGACGCCGGCAAACTGCTGGTCGCGGTAGAGGTGGAGGTTCTTGGCCATCATCAGGGTGACGCCCACCATATACTCGGAGATCGCGACGCCGTAGCTGCCGGTGGCGTTGCAGAGGGTGACGGTTTCCGGCAGGACGCCGGGCCTGCAGTAGTTATCGGCGCCGGCCGACTGCAGCTGGAGGAGTTTTAAGGAAATGCAGTTTTGCAGCTGGGCGGGGGTGGGATTGCCGAGAATGACGGCCGCCCGTTCCCAGACCTCTTCCGGGATTTCGCCGTCAAAGTCCTTCCGGGTCACCAGCTTGCGGTCGCCCGCGACGAGTTTTAACTGGGCAAGGTCTTTTTCTTCAAAGTCGATCAGGGAGAGGATCCATTCCTGTGCCATCACATATCATCCTTTCTTGACGGTTTTCTTGTAACAATATAATAGTTGTTTCGCTGCCCTTAAGGCAGCGACCAAGCTCCGCCTGGACGGGCCAAGGTTCCCTTGGATGGACCAAAGGCTCCGCCTCTGGACTCCGCCAGGAGGCAAAGCCCCCTGGACCCAATTTTGCCGAACTTCGTTCCCGCGAGACAGAGTTCGGCAAAAAGGGCGCTTCGGCCACGCTTAAAAACTTTATTGTTTTACGAAAAATACAAATTCAATTCGCCTGCAAAATCCGCCGCGTTATACCCTGCCTTCCAAAAGCGGGATCACATCCGACAGGCTCTCGGCCTCCCCCGAGAGGATCTCCCGCAGCGCCTCATCCGGCGGGGTCAGGTCGGGCACCATGACGGCGGCGCATCCGGCGCGCCAGGCGGAGAGGATACCGTTGGGCGAATCCTCCAGCGCGACGCAGTCGGACGGGGGAAGGCCCAGCTGTTGGCAGGCGTACAGGTAGACGTCCGGCATCGGCTTGCCGTTTTCGACCATCCTGGCGCTGATGAGCTTGGTGAGATAGGGATAGAGGCCGAGTTCCCGCAGGTACCCTTCCGCCTGGGAAAGGCCGGTCGCGGTGGCGACGGCCGCCGGGATCCCCTTTTCCCACAGCCATTTTAAAAGCGCCTCCGCGCCGGGCTTGGCCTTCAGGCCGTCCCGCCGCAGGCTCTGGGCGACCAGTTCCTTCCGGCGCGCCCGGACTTTAAAATAGTCGAAGTCCGCCCCCAGCTCCGACTGGAGGTAGGCTTCGGCAAACTTCCCGGCGAGGCTGCGGATATGGAGGGCGTGGCGGCGCTCCATCGGGAAGCCCAGCTCGTTTGCCGCCTGGCACCAGCAGGGGACCAGGTACTTTTCGGTGTCGATCAAAAGCCCGTCCATATCAAAGAGAACCGCTTTGACCTTTCGGGGCAGCGGGTTTGCGCGCGTCATCCGTTATCCTCCTTCGCAAGGTCGATCGCCAGCACCACCAAAAGCGCCATCAGGGCGTTCCGGGGGTCGGGGATATCGAGGATGTAGGTGTCCATAAACGAGAGGAGCTTCTTCTCGGCGGTCATCACCGTCCGCCCGGCGTCGTCCAGCAGCCGGTAGCTGTATTCCCAGACGTTCCCCTCCACCGTCCAGCCGTTCATCGACAGGTCGAAGGCCGGTTTGAAGAAGGTGATCCGCTTGCGGATTTCCCCGACCGGCTGTCCGCCGAGGGAGATCGTAAAGGTCGGGGCGAAGAGGGCGAATTCCTTTTTGATCTGCCCCAGCTCCCGCCCGGCCCCATCGTAGACGGTCAGGCGGGGCAGCATCGCCAGCTCCCCTTCGACGTGGAAGACCGGCTCGTCGTTTTCATTTAAAACGTCGTAACGGCCAAAGAGGGAGAGCCGTTCCTTAAAGGTCAAAATCATTGTCCATTCCCCTTTCCGGCCGGCTGCGCCCCGGCCTTTGTCTTGCTCCCGGCAAGCAGCACCAGCACCACCGCCCCCAGCACCAGCAGGCACCCGATCAGCTTCCGGATGGAAAATGCCTCCCCCAGGAAGGCGACCCCCGATAAAACGCTGGTCAGCGGCTCCAACAGGCAGAAGATCGACGCGGTCGTCGCCCCCAGTTCCCGGATGCCCAGCTGTAAAAGCGCGAAGGCGACAAAAGAGGTACAGAGCGAGATGATGAAGGTGTACAGGAGCGCCTTCGGCGGCAGGGCAAAGCGGATCTGTTTAAGCGGGATGTTGAACAGGCAGATCGCCGCGGCGTTACTAAGCCCCATATAGCAGGAGACCTTGGTCGCGTTCATATCCCGCAGGGATGTGTGGTCCATGCCGGTCAGGTAGCCGGAGTAGGTGACCGCCGATGCGAGGGCCAGCAGCAGCCCCGGCAGCATCGCGCCAAAACTGGTCCCGCCCCCGCCGGCAAAACAGGCGACGCCGCCCGCCGCAAAAGCGAGGGCGCAGACCTTTTTCGGCCCCATCCGTTCCTTAAAAAGGAAAAAGGCGATGAGGGCCGTCACCACCGGGTAGAGGAAGTGGAGGGTGGTCGCGGTGCCGATGCCGACGTAGTCGTAGGAGG
>CALXKG010000088.1 GCA_944388825.1 uncultured Clostridia bacterium
CGACCGCCTCATCGCCGTAGATCCACGGCACCTTATAGGCGTTGGAGCCGTGATAACGGCTGTGGGAGGAAAGCAGCCCGAACTGGGTCCAGCGCTTGAAGATATCGTCGGTCGACGTCCCTTCAAATCCGCCGATATCGTGGCTCCAGTAACCGAAACCGCCAAGCGCCAGCGACAGCCCGCCCCGCAGCGACTGGGCCATCGACGGGTAGGTCGGCAGGTTGTCGCCGCCCCAGTGGACCGGGAACTGCTGCCCGCCGGCGGTGGCACTGCGGGCAAAGAGGCAGGCCTCCCCTTCGCCGTAGACCTCGGTCAGCAGGTCGTAGACTGCCTTGTTGTAGAGATAGGTATAATAGTTGTGCATCTTATCCGGGTCGGAACCGTCGAAATACCGGATGCCGTATTTGGTTGCTTTCGGGCCGTAATAGGGATCCTGCACCGGGATCCGTTCGCCGAAGTCGGTCTTAAAGCAATCGACCCCCATCGCGCACAGCTGCCGCAGATACCCCTGGTACCATTTGACCGCGTCGGGGTTGGTGAAGTCGACCAGCGCCATGCCGGCCTGCCACATATCCCACTGCCAGACGCTGCCGTCGCCGGTCTTGACGAAATACCCGTTTTCCAGCCCCTCTTTGAACAGCCGCGACTTCTGGGCGATATAGGGGTTGATCCAGACGCAGACCCTGATCCCGCGGTCGTGGATCTTGCGGAGCATCCCCTCGGGGTCTTTAAAGGTGTCCTCGTTCCAGACAAAATCGGTCCACTGGAACTCCTTCATCCAGAAGCAGTCGAAGTGGAAGACGGTCAGCGGGATCTTCCGTTCCAGCATCCCGTCGATAAACGAAAGGACGGTCTCCTCGTCGTAATTGGTGGTAAACGAGGTGGACAGCCACAGCCCGAAAGTCCAGGACGGCACCATCGGCGGACGCCCGGTCAGCCCGGTATAGCGGGTCAGGATATCCTTATACCCGTCGCCGCCGATCACCATATACTCCATCTTTTCGCCCGGGACCGAGAACTGCACCCGGTTGACGATCTCCGAGCCGATCTCATAGGAAACGGTATCGGGCGTGTTGACAAACAGGCCGTACCCTTTGGTCGAAAGGTAAAACGGGATATTTTTGTAAGCCTGTTCCGAGTTGGTGCCGCCGTCGGCATTGGTCAGGTCGACCGACTGGCCGTTTTTGACAAAAGGCCCAAACCGTTCGCCGAGGCCGTAGATCTCTTCCCCGACATCCAGTGAGAGCTGTTCCCGCATATAGGTCGTATTCTCCGGCCCGTAGAAATGGGCCATCCCCCGGAACCCCGTCTCGGTCAGCAGCTTCCCGTCCCAGAAAAACCGGATGCCCCAGTCCCCCTGCAGCGTCGTAACGGCGGTCAGCTTGCCGGATTTCAGCGTGACCGTCTCCCCGTCCCGGACGACTTCGCCGCAATCGGAGAGGTTTAGGTCAAACGCCGGGCCGTCGTCCCGCGCGCCCATAAAGTTTTCCATCCTGACCGAAATGACCCCTTCGGCCGGTGATGAAAGGGTGACGGTCATCTGCCCGCAGTTTAACGTCATCCCCCGGTGGCTGATCGGCCGGTAGGGCCCATACAGGGTAACGGATTTATCACTTGTCCGCCCGGCATAGCTGCACGCCGGGAATTCGGGGGTAAACCCCGCACGGACCTGCCACATCCCATCGCTGAACTTCATTTTCATTCGCTCCTTTTCTGTCCATTTTGTGTCCGTACACATTACGGACTTATTGAAACCTGTCCTCCGCCCTGCTGCGGGGCGCGGGACAGGCTGCAAACGTTAAAACCGGCTGATCGTCTCTTCGTCCAGCCGCCGCAACAGCTGCACCGCCAGCCGGACGGTGTTTTCATAGTCCTCGATCGACGCAAACCCGTGGTGGCTGTGGGCATACCGGACCGGGACGCTGAGAACCACAACCGGCGTTCCTTCGCCCGAAAGGTTGATCTGCGCGCCGTTGGTGCGCCCGCCGGTGCGGACCGCCTCCTGGGTCGGGATACCGGCCTCCCGGGCGGCGTCGAGGGCGAAGCGGATAAAACGCGGGTTGGTGATCATCCCAAGGTCGTAATGCCGCAGCATCACCCCGCGGCCAAGCCCGGTCTGGATCTCCGGCTCGGGGACAAAGGTGTCGTCGGCAGGGGCGCCTTCAAAAACGATCGCAAGGTCGGGCCGGACCGTTCGGGCGGCGACCTGCACCCCCCGGTCGCCCACTTCCTCCTGGGAAGTGAGGACGCCGGTCACGTCGACCGCCAGCTCTTCTCCCTGGAGTTCCCGCAAAACGTCGCAGAGAACGGCGCAGCCCGCCCGGCAGTCAAACGCTTTGCCCAGCATCACGCCGTTTTTCTCATTGTATTCAAACTGCACGTCCGGCACCACCGGCGCGCCGGCCCCGATCCCCATCGCCGCCACTTCTTCCGCCGACCGCGCGCCGACGTCGATGACCATCTCGGAAATTTCCTGCGCCCTGCCCCGTTCAGCCGCCGACAGGTAGTGGACCGGCTGTGCCGCGACAACGCCGGAGACCCAACTCCCATCCCGGGTGCGGACCCGCACCTTGTGGGCCTGTACCGCTGCCGCCGCCCAGCCGCCAAGGGGCAGAAAACGCATTGTGCCGTTTGGCAAAACGGTGCGGATCATAAAGCCGACCTCGTCCGAGTGGGCGTCCAGCATGACGACCGGACGGCCCCCGGTATTTTCCCGGCGGGAGAGGTAGAGGTTGCGCAGGCTGTCTTCGGCGATTTCGGCGATACCCGCCATCGCCGCCTTTGCCGTTTCGACTACCTCGTCTTCAAAACCGGAGGGCCCGTAGGCGTCGGATAAAGCGCTGATCAGCGCCAGGGATTCTTTTCGATTCATCAGGTTGTTTCCCCCTTATCCCATTTGGATTCTATCCCCATTGTAGCATGGGAAGCGGGAATTTGCAATCGGATTTTGGATAAAATACCGGAAAAGGCACGGATTCCCCCATAAAAAACAGCCGTGAGGCTGTAAATGGCGCCCAATTCCGCCGGTTATCTTTCTGCGGCAGATTTTTTGGCGGTTTCGTGGATTTTTTGTGTACAAACGGGAAAATCCATGTTATAATAAGGGCAATGTACCGGTGCTTTGACCGGTTAAATGGGAAAAGGGTGGAACCATATGAGCCAATCTGTTTCGTATTACGATATGTACAATAAGGAGAGGCAGACTGCCGTCGTGCAGGCGCTGCAAAAGGCAGGGCTGACCGTTGCCGCCGCCGAGAGCTGTACCGGTGGGCTGATCGCCGCCCGGCTGACCGATGTGCCGGGCGCGTCGGCGGTCTTCCACTGCGGGATAGTCAGCTATTCCAACGAGGTGAAGATGGCGCTTCTGGGCGTCCGCCCGGAGACCATCCGGGACTTTTCCGCCGTTTCAGCCGAGACGGCGGCCGAGATGGCGGCGGGCGTCCGGCGGCTTTCGGGCGCCGATATCGCCGTCGCGGTGACCGGCAACGCCGGGCCGGAACCGTCGGAAGGCAAGCCGGTCGGGGAAGTGTATATCTCCCTCCTCAGCGGCTGGCATCAGGAGACCGTCCGGCTTTCCCTCCGCCCCGAAGGACCGGATATCCGGGAACAGGTGCGGTTTCTGGCGTCGGAAAAGGCGTTGGAGATGGTCTTACAGGCAGTTAAAATGCGGGAGGGGCTTTAACATGTCCTTACAGTTTATCATCGAAGCGGTCGGCACCATCGCCTTTGCCTCTTCCGGCGCGATGGTCGCGATCCGCAAGCGGCTGGACTTATTTGGCGTGCTGGTGCTGGGGGTGACGACGGCGGTCGGCGGCGGCATCATCCGGGACGTGATTTTGCAGATCACGCCCCCCGGCTCCTTCCAGACGCCGGTTTACATCGGGATGGCGGCCCTCACGGTCGGGGTAATTTTTCTGATCGCCTACCTGCACCCCTATTTCCTCGATATGCGGTTTTTAGAGGGGTATGAACGGCTGATGAATGTTCTGGACGCGATCGGTCTCGGGGCGTTCACCGTTCTGGGCGCGCAGAAAGCCTTCCTGACCGGCTTTTCCGATTACCGGTTTATGGCGGTCTTCCTCGGGGTCATCACCGGGGTCGGCGGCGGCCTTTTGCGGGATATGATGGCGCGCATCACTCCCTATATCCTGAAAAAGCACATCTACGCCTGCGCGTCGATCGTCGGGGCGGTCTTTTACGTTTACGCCCGCCCGGTCATCCATGACCCCTGGGCGCTGGTGCTGGGGGCGCTGCTAGTCATCGCCGTCCGGATGCTGGCGACCCGTTACCGGTGGAACCTGCCGACTGCCCGGATGCCGAAGGGTTAAACGGCCGGTATGATCGTAAATAAACGGGCGTCTGCCCGGTAAACTGGAGGTATACACATGGAAAGAGAAAAACTTGGGTCCCGCCTCGGCTTTATCCTGCTGTCGGCGGGCTGTGCGATCGGCGTCGGCAACGTCTGGAAGTTCCCCTGGCTGGTCGGGCAGTACGGCGGCGGGGCGTTTGTCCTGGTCTATGCCCTCTTCCTCATCATCCTGGGCCTGCCGATCATGACGATGGAATTTGCGGTCGGCCGTGCCAGCCAGAAGAGTCCGGTCCGGGCCTATCAGGCGCTGCAAAAGCCGGGAAGCAAATGGCACATCCACGGCTATTTCGCCCTCATCGGCAACTATCTTCTGATGATGTTTTATACCGTCGTCTGCGGCTGGATGCTCCACTATTTCCTCCTGATGGCGTCGGGGCGGTTTGAAGGGCTGGACACCGAAGGGGTCAGCGCCGTCTTCCCCGAAATGCTGGGCAGTCCGTGGATCCTCACCGGCTGGATGGCGGTCGTTGTCGTGGCGGGGTTCCTCATCAACGCCTGCGGGCTGCAAGGGGGCCTGGAACGGGTCACCAAGGTGATGATGCTGGCGCTTCTGGCGATCATGGTCCTGCTGGCGGCCAACAGTATCCTGACCGACGGCGGCGTCGAAGGGCTTAAATTCTATCTGATCCCCGATCTTTCCCGGATGCGGGAAGTCGGCATCAGCAACGTCATCGTCAACGCGATGAACCAGTCCTTCTTCACCCTTTCCCTCGGCATCGGCGCGATGGCGATCTTCGGCAGCTACATTGGCAAAGACCGGGCGCTGCTGGGCGAGTCGGTCAACATCGCGGTGCTGGACACCTTTGTCGCCTTCACTTCCGGCCTGATCATCTTCCCCGCCTGCTTTGCCTTCGGGGTCGCGCCGGACAGCGGCCCGAACCTCATCTTCGTCACGCTGCCCAACATCTTCAACCATATGCCGCTCGGGCGGCTGTGGGGCAGTCTCTTCTTCGTCTTCATGGCCTTCGCCGCTTTCTCGTCGGTGCTGGCGGTATTTGAGAATATCATGTCCTGCTGGATGGACATGAAGGGCTGGAGCCGGAAAAAAGCCGCCTTTGTCAACATCCCGCTGGTCTTCCTGCTCTCCCTCCCCTGCGTCCTCGGGTACAGCGTCTGGTCGGGGTTTGATCCCTTCGGCGGCGGCTCGACGGTGCTGGATCTGGAGGATTTCCTCGTCTCGAATATCTGGCTGCCGGTCGGGTCGATCGTTTACGTCCTCTTCTGCACCTCCCGCTATGGCTGGGGCTGGAAAAAGTTCCGGGCGGAGGCAAACGAAGGCAAGGGCCTCAAAATCCCGGACTGGCTGCGGGTCTATTGCAGCTATATCCTGCCGGTGATCGTACTGGTATTGTTTATCTTCGGCATTAAGGACAAGTTCTTCCCGTAAATAGGTAAAAAAACGCCCCGCTTGTGCGCTGAAATGGCACAGGCGGGGCGTTTTAACGCGCTTATTTCGTCATTTTCTCGACATATTCCAGCAGTTCCTGGACCTTCTGCTCGGCGGCGTTTTCATCTCCCGATTCCACCGCATCCCGGATGCAGTGTTCGACGTGGGCTTTGAGCACCTCGCGGTTGGCCCGTTTGATGATCGACTGGGCGGCCAGCAGCTGGGTCGAGATGTCCATACAGTAGCGGTCTTCCTGGATCATCCGCAGGACTGCGTCCAGCTGGCCGCGGGCGTTGCTGACCAGCCGGGAGATGGTTTTATGATCGGCTTTCATACGATTTCTTTCACCTCGTAACCGGCTTCGGTGACAGCCTCGGTCAGCATCTGATCGGTGATTCCCTCGGGGACGGCGACCTTTGCGGTCCCGGCTTCCAGGCTCACTTCGGCGGTGACGCCGGGGATGCCGGTCAGGGCCTTCATGACGTGTTTGACGCAATTCTGGCACATCATGCCTTCAATTTTCATCGTTTTTTCCATTTTGGTTCCTCCATTTCCGGTTTCCGGTTGGGTTTTGTCCGCCGGGGCGGCCCCCTGCGGGCATTTTATTCTGCTCTCGGCGACCGTCAAAGCCGCCGTGTCAGCCTGGGTCAGGGCTTCGTCCGCCGGCGCTTTCCAGAACCGGAGACGGAGGGCGTTGGTGACGACCGACACCGACGAGAAGCTCATCGCCGCCGCGCCGAACATCGGGTTTAGTTTGATCTGCCACAAGGGGTAGAGGGCGCCCGCCGCGATCGGGATGCAGACCGCATTGTAGCAGAGGGCCCAGAAGAGGTTCTGCTTGATGTTGCGCAGCACCGCATGGCTCAGCCGGATCAGTTTGACGACGTCCCGCAGGTCGCTCTTGACCAAGACGACGTCCGCCGATTCGATCGCGACGTCGGTTCCGGCGCCGATTGCGACGCCGACATCCGCCCGCGCCAGCGCCGGGGCGTCGTTGATGCCGTCGCCCACCATCGCGACCTTTTTGCCCTCGTCCATCAGCTTTTTGACTTGGGCCTCTTTATCCTGCGGCAGGACTTCGGCGACGACCGCGCTCAGTTCCAGCTTGCGGCCGATCGCCTCGGCGGTTTTCCGGTTGTCGCCGGTCAGCATGATGACCTGGATGCCCATCTGCCGCAGTGCTTTGATGGCGGCGGCGCTGGTGGGCCGGACCGGGTCGGCGACGGCGGCGATGCCGAAAAGCTGCCCGCCTTTGGCAAAGTAGATGGGCGTCTTGCCGTCTTCCGCCAGCTTTTCGGCGGCGGAGACGCCCTCCCCCAGCGGGATGCCGAGGGTTTCCATCAGCTTGCGGCTGCCGGCGGCGGCTTCTGCCCCGCCGACCGTCCCGCGGATGCCGAGGCCGGGAAGCGTCTCAAAGCCAGTCACCGGTAAGAGCGCCAGCCGGCGCGTTTCGCTCTCGGCCAGCAGCGCCTGGGAGAGGGGGTGCTCCGACGGCTTTTCCAGCGATGCCGCGAGCCGCAGCAGCTCGTCCCCCGACGCTGCCGCCGCCAGCACCAGGTCGGTGACGGCGGGCTTCCCTTCGGTGATCGTGCCGGTCTTGTCCAGCACGACCGCGTTTATGTGATGGGCGGTCTCCAGCGCTTCCGCCGATTTGATGAGGATGCCGTTTTTCGCGCCGACGCCGGTGCCGACCATGATCGAGGTCGGGGTCGCAAGGCCGAGGGCGCAGGGGCAGGAGATGACCAGCACCGAGATCGCCGCGTTTAAAGCCGCCGGGACGCCCTGTCCCGCCAGCATCCAGGCGATAAAGGCCAGCGCCGCGATGCCGATGACCGCCGGGACGAAAATGCCGCTGATCTTGTCGGCGAGCCTGGCGATCGGGGCTTTGGTGGAGGCGGCCTCCTCCATCAGCCGGATGATCTGGGAAAGGGTGGTGTCTTCCCCGACCTCGGTCGCTTCAAAGACCAGGTAGCCGGTTTTGACGACCGTCGCGCCGGTCAGCTTGTCGCCCGGCTTTTTGGAAACCGGCATACTCTCGCCGGTCAGGGCCGACTCGTCGACGCTGCCGCCCCCTTCCACTACCCGGCCGTCGACCGGCACCGAGCCGCCCGCTTTGACAGCGATTTTATCGCCCCGCTGCAAATCGGCGGTGTCGACCGTCTCCTCCGTCCCGTCCGGGCGGATGACCGTCGCGGTAGTCGGGCGGAGGGCGACCATCGCGCTGATGGCGTCGGAAGTCTTCGCCTTGGCCCTTGCCTCTAAAAACTTGCCGAGGCTGATGAGGGTCAAAATCATGCCGGCCGATTCAAAATAAAGGTCCATCGCGATTGTGTGCCCGGCGGCAAAATCTCCGTCGGCAATCGCGTAGCCCAGCCGGAACAGCTGCACCGTCCCGTAGACGGTGGCGGCGGAGGAACCCAGCGCGATCAGCGAGTCCATATTTGGCCCGCCGCGGAACAGCTGCTTAAAGCCGTTTTCAAAATAGTGGAAGTTGAGGTAGAGGATCGGCAGCAGCAGGACAAACTGCGTAAGCGCCAGCGTAAAAAGGTTGCGGTCCCCGAGGAAAAACCCCGGCAGCGGCCAGTGGAACATATGCCCCATGCAGAGGTAGAACAGCAGGACGGTGAAGACGCCGGAGACGATCAGCCGGCGTTTCCGGGTGCGGATGGCGGCCTGCTGCTTTTTGGCGGCGTCGGCGGCCGATTCCCCTTTTGCCGCCTTTCCGCCGGGGCTTGCGACCGTCGCGCCGTACCCCGAATGCTCGACCGCCGCGATCAGGTCGGCAGTTGAGACGGCCTTTTCGTCAAAAGTGACATTGGCCGAGCCCGTCATCAGGCTGACTGCCGCCTGGCTGACGCCCGGCGTTTTCTGGAGCGCCTTTTCGACGTGGGCCTGGCAGGCGGCGCAGCTCATGCCGGTCACGTTTAGTTTTACCTGAGACATAACCATTTCCTTTCTGCAAACGGTTATCCGTTGGATGTTATTCCCCTCACCCCTGGGTAAGGGGTTCTTACAAGTCATACTATAGCAGAATCGCAGGCCTTTGTCAAGGGATTGGCCCGGAAAATTTCCCGGGACGATGATATAAAGTCCGGATAACCGAAAAACGCAAAAAACTGCGCGTTTCCGGCGCCGGTTTGGGCGGAAACGCGCAGTTTGAAGGGCAGAACCGGCCGTTTTGCATCCGGCTCGCACATTTTGGCCGGTTTGACGGGCGGTTTATTCTGGCTGTATAATAAATATAGGGGGAAGATTATTTTCCTTCCCGCCGCCCTTCCTCCAGCATACTGCGGGCGGTCTGGAGCATCAGGTCGGTCACATGGTCGGTCGAGAAGATCCGGGCGACCTCCGCCGCCCGTTCTTCCCCTTCCAGCGGCAGCACTTCGGTAAAAGTCCGTCCGCCGGAAGTCGACTTGCGGATCAGCAGCTGGTGGTCGGCCAGCGCCGCGATCTGGGCGGAATGGGTGACGCAGATGACCTGGCGGTGGGAGCCGATCTTCTGGAGCTTTAAGCCGATCTTCTGGGCCGCCTTGCCGCTGACACCGGTGTCGATCTCGTCGAAGATTAGCGTGTCGAGGTTGTCTTTGTCGGCCAGCGCGCTCTTGATCGCCAGCATGATCCGGGAGAGCTCGCCGCCCGACGCGATTTTCGCGATCGGCCGGGGCGGTTCGCCGAGGTTGGCGGAAATCAGGATCTCGGCCGAATGGTTGCCGATGGACGAGAGCTTGCAGGGGGCAAAGGAGGTCTCGACCCGCAGCGCGGGCATTTCCAACGAACGGGCCTCTTCTTCGATCGTGTGAGCCAGCCGGACGGCTGCGTCGATCCGGGCTTCGGTCAGGTCATTGGCGAGGGCCGCGACCTTTTCCTTCTGGGCGCGGGCTTTCCCTGCCGCCGTGCGGAGGTCCTCTTTCTGGGAGGCAAGGGCGGAAAGTTCGTCCCGGTCTTTTTCCAGCCGGGAGAGGATCTCGGGGATGCTGCCGCCGTAGCGGGATTTCAGCCGGGCGATCTGCCGCAGCCGCCGTTCGACCGCTTCCGCTTCCCCGCCGTCGTACTGAAGCGACTGGAAGCTGTCCGAAAGGCCGGAAGCAATGTCCGAAAGCTCGATCCGCAGGTTTTCGACCGCTTCCGCCTTGGGGGCAAAGTCGGGGAAGTCCCGCAGCTTGTCCAAAGCGCCCGCAGCGTCGGAAAGCAGGTCGCAGGCGCCGGGCAGCTCCTCGGTGCCGGAAAGGGCGCGGGCTGCCTCCCCCAGCGCTTCGGCGATCTTTTCGCTGTCCCGCAGCTTGCGGGCTTTTTCCTCCAGCATCTCTTCCAGCGTTGGGGAAAGCCTGGCTTTTTCGATTTCGCCGATCTCAAACTGCAAAAGTTCCATCCGGCGTTTTTTCTCTTCCTCGCCGACCGAGAGGGCTTTTAAGCGCCGCAGCTGCTCCCGCAGGACCGCAAATTCCGCCCGGTAGCTTTCCGCCTGCTTTTCCAGGCCGCCGAATGCGTCGATGATCGAAAGATGCCGCTCGGCCGAAAGCAGCTGCTGGTTGTCGTGCTGGCCGTGGATGTTGACAAGGTACTGCCCGATCTCCCTGAGCAGCGAGACGGTCGCCGGACGCCCGCCCAGCCGGACAGTGCTGCCGCCGTCGGCTGAGATCTCCCGCTGAACGACCAGTATCTCTTCCTCGTCCCCATACCCGTTTTCCGCCAGGATGGCCTGGACTTTATCCGGGATGTGGGAAAAGGAAGCGACCACTACCGCTTTTTTCGCGCCGGTCCGGACGATTTCCCGCCCGACCCGCTGACCGAGGCAGGCGTTCAAGGCGTCGATGACGATCGACTTCCCCGCCCCGGTCTCGCCGGTGAAGACGGTCATCCCGTGCTGGAAGTCGATCGACGCTTTTTCGATGACCGCGAGGTTTTCAATATAGAGCTGGCAGAGCATCGCCGCGCCTCCCTTACCGCTCCTGCAGGATGGATGCGATCTGATCGGCCAGAGCCCTGGCCTGCGGCTCGCTGCGCATCAGCACGAAGATCGTGTCGTCCCCGGCCAGCGTCCCGACGACCCCGGCAAAGCCCATCGTATCCAGCGCCGCGCAGGCCGCGTTCGCCATGCCGGTGTGGCAGCGGATGCAGGTGATATGCCCGGCGTAATCGACCGACTTGAGCGACTGGACAAAAACTGCCTGATACCGTTTTTCCAGCCCTCCGTCATCCCGCCGCCCAACGGCATAGTAATAGTTGCCCTCGCCGTCGGAGACTTTGATGAGGCCCAGTTCCTTGATATCCCGGGAAATGGTCGCCTGGGTGGTCTGGATGTTCTCCCGCTTCCATAAGAGCTCCTGCAGCTGCTCCTGGGTGTCGACCCGGTTGTTCTCGATCAGCTGCATGATCTTCTGTAAGCGGACGGATTTGATGGACATAGGGCAGCTTCCCTCCTGATTCTGTAAAATAAGATGCAAAAAACGGATGAAACGGTTATTTCCGGCTCCTCCAGATCAGCTTTTCATTCAACACATCGGTAAAGGATTTGCCGGTTAAGTTGATCAGCTTGACCGGCAGCGGGCTTCTGGAAAAGGAGACGGCGTCTTCCGGGCCGACCGGGACGGTCTCTTCCCCGTCGATCGTTAAGTATATGCCTTTGGCCGGGCTGCCGGGGGCCGGCTGGGCGGTCAGCACGCAGGCGGGCCCGAAAAGGATCGGCCGGGAAAAGAGCGAGTGGGAGGAAAGGGGGGTCATGCAGATGCACTGAAGGGACGGGTCGACGATCGGGCCGCCGGCCGACATCGCGTAGGCGGTCGAACCGGTCGGGGTCGAGAAGATCAGCCCGTCCGCCCGGTAGTTGCCGACCGGCTGTTCGCCGTTGCTGACCCGCAGGTCGATGATCTGGGTCAGCGGCCCGCCTTTGGAGAGGACCGCGTCGTTCATTGCAAGCCACTGCCGCACGCCAGACGGGGTGCGGAGGGTCACGGAGAGCAGCATCCGTTCTTCTACCGTATATAGGCCCTCCATCAGCCCTTCCAGCTCCTCCAGCTGGTCGCTTTCCAGCGTCGCGAGGAAGCCCAGCCGCCCCAAATTGATGCCGAGCACCGGCTTGCGGTGGCGGGCGGCGGATTTGCCGCCGTGGATGATCGTCCCATCGCCGCCGATCGCGATACAGGCGTCGCAGTGGGAGAGCAACGTCTCCATCGGGCCGAAGGACAGCTGCCCGCAGCCGGTGAAGTTTCCCCGCAGCGACTCATCCATCATAAATTCGACCGGCTGGGAGAAATGCATCGCCGTGAGCCGTTTCACACAGGCGTGGACGTTTGGTTTGTCAAGGTTCGGCATCAGTAACAGCCGCATCGGTTCATCTCCTTTGCTGCCGGGCCGGAAGAGAGGCCCGGGCGGCTTCGACGAGGGACAAAAGGGCGCTGTCGGCGGCCGGTTCCCCCCATTCCCCTTTTTTCAGCCAGTAGAGGTATTCAATATTCCCTTCCGGGCCGCGGACAGGGGAAAAATCCGCCCCTAAGAGCGTCAGGCCGTTTTCCAGCGCGTACCCTTTGACCAGCCGGAGCACCCGGAAATGGGTTTTGGGATCGGAGACAACGCCGTTTTTGCCGACCGCCGCCCGGCCCGCCTCAAACTGGGGCTTGACCAGCACGACCGCCTCTCCCCCTTCCGGCAGCAGCCGCGCAACAACCGGCAGCACCAGCTGGAGGGAGATGAACGAGACGTCTGCCGAAATAAACCGCGGCGGTTCCGGCAGGCTTTCGAGATAGCGGATATTGGTCTGTTCCATATTGACGACCCGGCTGTCCGCCAGGAGCGAGGGGTGGAGCTGGCCGGTGCCGACGTCGATCGAATAGACCTTTGCCGCCCCATGCTGAAGCATACAGTCGGTAAAGCCGCCGGTCGAAGCGCCGATATCGGCGCAGGTGAGGCCGGCAAGGCTGATTGGAAAACGTTCCAGCGCCCGCTGGAGTTTGAGCCCGCCCCGGCTGACAAAGGGGAGCCCTTCCCCGGTGAGGGCGAGCAGGCTCTCCGGCGCGACCGGCAGGCTCGGTTTGGCGGCGGGCTTTCCGTCCACCGTCACCTGCCCCATCCGAATCAGACGCTGGGCCTGTTCCCGGCTGGGGGTGAGGCCGCGGCGGACAAGGGCGACGTCGAGGCGTTCTGTCATAGCTTTCCCTCCATTTCCATCTGGATCCGCCCGCCGATCGCACCGGCCGACAGCCCAAAGGCGTCGAGGGCATCGGAGACGCGGCACTGGGGGATAAACCCGTCCGGCAGGGTGACCATCGAATATTTCCCGGAAAATCCCGCGCGGGTGAGGGCGGAAAGCAGGTGCTCGGCGATGCTGCCGCTTAAAATCGATTCTTCAAATATGATGATGTGCGCCCGCCGGGCGAGCACCCGCACCAGCTCGTCCGAAAGGGGCCAGATCTTATTGAGGTAAACCTGTTCCGGCGGGGCTTCCAGTTCCTGGCAGGCCTGCCAGAGGGCCGCCGCCGTCCGGCCGTAGGATATGGCGGTCAGCCGCCTGTCCCCGTCCACCCAGACGTCGTCTTCGGCAGGGCCCAGGGGACAATGGGCGCCCTCCCCGCCCCTGGGGTAACGGACTACGGCGACGCCATCCTCCTCATAGAGGGCGCGGCGGAGATCCGCTTTTAAGCTGTCAAAGCCGGCAGGCGAGTAGATCGTGACGCCGGGGATGCAGGTCAGCATCGCGACGTCGAATATGCCCTGGTGTGTGTCCCCGTCGTCGCCGACGATCCCCGCCCGGTCGACTGCCAGGACGATGTGAGTCTTTTCAAGAGCGGCGTCGTGCAGCACCTGGTCGAACGAACGCTGTAAAAAAGTGGAGTAGACCGCGAAAACCGGGATATACCCCTTTGTCGCCAGGCCGGCCGAAAAGGTTACCGCGTGTTCTTCCGCGATGCCGACGTCGAAAAACCGGTCGGGACAGCTGCGGCTGAAACCTTCCAGCCCGGTCCCCAGCTTCATCGCGGCGGTGACGGCGCAGACCCGGCTGTCTTTTATCCCCCATTCCTCCAGCGCCCGGCCGAAGACGGAGGAGAAGGTCGGGCCGGAGGGCGCCGGGCTTTCGCCGACAGCGCCGGTGCAGACGTCAAACTGGCTGACCCCGTGATAGGCGGGCGGGTTGCGCTCGGCAAATTCGTAGCCCTTGCCTTTGACCGTCTCGACCTGGACGACCGACGGCTGCCCCAGCTCCCGTGCCTGGATCAGGGCGCGCTCCAGCTCTTTTAAATTATGGCCGTCGACCGGGCCGATGTAATAAAGGCCCATCTCTTCAAAAAATGTATTGTGGTATAAAATATACTTCAATACGGATTTGGACGAACGGATCGCCCGGATCAGTGCCGGCCCGGCCAGCGGGATACGGTTTAAAAAGCCTTCCACCCGCTGTTTAAACTGAAGGTATCCCGGTTTCGCCCGGATGGTCGACAGATAGCGGGCAAATGCCCCGACATTTTTGGAGATCGACATATCGTTGTGGTTTAAGACGATCACCAGCCGGGTATTGCTGCGTCCGGCGTTGTTGATCGCTTCATAGATCATCCCGCCGGTAAACGCGCCGTCCCCGACGACCGCTACCGCCGTGTGATCGTTGCCGGAAAGGCGGTTGGCGGTGGCGATGCCGAAAGCGGCGCTGACCGATGTGGAGGCGTGGCCGGCGACAAAGGCGTCGTGGACGCTCTCATGGGGTTTTGGAAAGCCGGAAAGCCCCCCCGGCTGACGGAGGGTGTCAAAGGCGTCCTTCCGCCCGGTGAGGATCTTGTGGGTGTAGCTCTGGTGGCCGACATCCCAGACGATGCTGTCCTGCGGCGAACGGAACACCCGGTGGAGCGCGACTGTCAGCTCTACCGCCCCGAGATTGGAGGCAAGGTGCCCGCCGGTGCGGGAAACGTGGTCGACGAGAAAGCCGCGGATCTCAAAACAGAGCCGCTCCAGTTCCCAGTCGCTCAGCGCCCGCAGGTCCTGCAGGCCATTCAGTTTATCCAATATCGGGTAACTGTCCATCGTGAATACTTCCTTAGGGATAAAGATTTTCGTTTATGGCTGCTCAAATGGGCATCACAAGGCCGATCAGGATGCCAAGCGCCGCGCCCGCCAGCACCTGCAGCGGGGTATGGCCCAGGAATTCCTTCAGCATCTTCTGGGCGGAAGGCGGTTCGGCCGTTTTGGAAAAAAGCAGCTGGTTTAAAAGTTTCGCGTGCTCCCCCGCCGCCCGGCGGACGCCGGTCGCATCGTACATGACGATACAGGCGACGACCAGGGAGACGGTAAAGAGGGGCGATTCCAGCCCGCAGAGCCTGGCAACCCCCGCCGTCATCCCGCAGACGGTCGACGAGTGGGAGGAAGGCATCCCGCCCGCACCGAACAGGCGCTCAATGCTGAAACCCTTCCGGCGGACGCCGTCGATCAGCGCCTTTAAGACCTGTGCCGCCGCCCAGGAGACGACCGCGATCCAAAGCACCCGGTTGGCAAGAAGTTCGGAAAACACGTTGCATCCCCCTTATTTGTTCCGGGAAAGAAGTGAACGGGTATACGCGGACAGAGCCCCGCTGTCCGGGAAGGCCGACAGGGCTTCCAGCGCCTGTTCTGTGTAATGGGCGGCCATTTCCCGCGCTTTTTCGATACCGAGGGCGGTCACATAGGTCGATTTGCCGTTTTCCCGGTCGCTGCCGACCGGTTTGCCGAGGGCCTCGGCGGTTGCGGTGGCGTCCAGGATATCGTCCACCAGCTGGAAAGCAAGGCCGAGAGAATAGCCGTAGGACCGGGCGGCGTTATATTGCGCGTCGCTGCCGCCGGCCGCGATAACGCCCAGCAGGCAGCTGGCAGTCAGAAGGGCCGCCGTTTTCTTTTCGTTGGTTTTGCGGATCTCTTCCGGCGGAAGGCCGGAGACCCCTTCGTGGGCAAGGTCCAGTTCCTGCCCGCCGATCATTCCCTGGACGCCGATCGCCCGGGCAAAGACCGATACGGCTTTGACTGTCCGCTCGGGCAGGAGCTTTGCCTCCGCTACCGCTTCAAAGGCCATCGTCAAAAGTGCGTCCCCGGCGAGCAGGGCGGTGGCTTCGTCAAACGCTTTGTGGCAGGCGGGCTTTCCCCGCCGGAGGTCGGCGTCGTCCATGCAGGGGAGGTCGTCGTGGATCAGGGAGTAGGTCTGCACCATCTCGATGCCGGCGGCAAAGGGGAGCGCAAGGCGCCAGTCACCGCCGCAGAGACGGGAAAATTCAAGGGTCAGAACCGGGCGCACCCGCTTGCCGCCTGCAAAGGCGGCGTAACGCATCGCCCGCTGGACCCGGTCCGGGTCACAGGGACGGGAAAGGAAATCCCGCAGCGTCCGGTCGACTGCCGCTACATATTCGTCAAACTGGTTCGTCATCCGGTGCGCCTCCTTCCCCTTTTTCTTCCGTATGCTCGGTCAGCCGCAGCTTTGCGTCCGCCAGCGTCTTTTCACACAGCCGCACGAGGGCGATCCCCTCTTCGTAGGCTTTCAGCGACCCTTCCAGCGTCATGCTGCCGTCCTCCAGCCCGGCGGCGATCTCTTCCAGCCGGGAAAGGGCCTGTTCAAAGGACGGTTGTTTCTTCGCTGCCATCGTTTACCTCCTTGGGAAATACGCCGGTCACCCGGCTGTAGATTTTTCCATCGTAAAACCGGGTCTCAAGCGCGTCCCCGGGCTGAATATCCGGCAGGGCGGCCGTCCGGCCGTCTTTGATCGTCAGGGTGTATCCCCGCGACAATACGCCCAGCGGGCTTAGGGCCTCGAGGGACGCTTCTGCCTGCTTCAGCTTTGCCTCCTGCCGGGAAACCGCTTCTTTTGCGCCGCGGGATATGCGGGCCTGCAGGCCCGACAGCGTTTCCGACAGCTGCGGAAGGCGGCTGTCCGGCGACGCGGAACGGAAGCGGACGCTGATCTTCTGGAGATCCGCTTCCGCGAGGCGGATCTTTTGCTCCGCTGTTTTTTCCAGCCGGTTTTTGCAGGCAGAAAGTTTTTCCCCAGCCCGTCTGACCAGCGTTTCAGGCGAGGAGACCGAGATACGCCGCCGGACGGCGGAAAGGGAGGCCTCTTCTGCTTGAATGCGGGTTAGAAGGGCGCGGCGAAGCAGGCGGGACAGGTCTTCTACTTCTTCTTTTGTGCCGGATAGGTCCGGTGCGCAAAGCTCGGCCGCCGCCGACGGGGTCGGAGCGCGGAGGTCGGAGACAAAGTCGCAGATGGTGTAGTCGGTCTCGTGGCCGACGGCTGAGATGACCGGCACCGGGCAGGCATAGACCGCCCTTGCGACCCGCTCGTCGTTAAAGGCCCAGAGATCTTCCAATGACCCGCCCCCCCGGCCGACGATCAGGACGTCCGGCTTGTCCCGTCCGGCTGCCTCGATGGCCTGGACGATCGAGGCAGGGGCCGTTTCCCCCTGCACCAGCGCCGGGTAGAGGACCAGCTCCGCCAGCGGGTAACGGCGGGAGAGGATATGGATGATATCCTGGAGCGCCGCGCCGGTCTTGGCCGTTACCACCCCGATCCGGCGCGGGAACGGGGGGAGCGGCTTTTTGTGGGCAGGGTCGAACAGCCCCTCCCGGGCGAGCTTGTCCCGCAGCTGCTCATACGCCATATGCAGAGCACCCAGGCCGTCCGGCTGCATATCCACGCAGATCAGCTGGCAGGCGCCGTCCCGCTCATAAAAGTTCACGCTTCCAAAGAGGATGACGTTCATCCCATTCTGGGGCATGAAGCGCAGGCGCTGCGCGTTCCCCCGGAACATCACCGCCCGGAGGGCGCCGCCCGCGTCTTTGAGCGTAAAATAAAAATGGCCGGATCTTAAATGATGGACAAAGTTGGAAATTTCGCCCCGGACATAAATGCTTTTGAGCTGGACATCCTCGTCCAGCAGCTGTTTGAGGTAATCGCTCACCTGGGAAACGGTCAGTATCTGGTTCACGCTTGCTCCTTTATCTGGATGGCAGTGGGTTATTCCGTGACGGATGCCCGTACCCGCTCCCCGGCCGATACAGCCGCCAGCAGGGCTACCCCGGCGGAGTTGTCGGAGGAAAAAGCGGGGTCGGCAAAAAAGCCGCCGTATTTCCGCGCAAAATAGGGGCGCAGGACGCTGGAGGCCATGACTCCGCCGGCATAGAGGAGCGGCAGCGGGCCGTATTTTTCCAGCAGCGCTTCGGTCATCCCCTCCAGCGCCGCGCCGACCGACAGGAGGCAGTAGCGGGCGATGTACGCGTCCGGCTTCCCCTCTTCCTTCAGCTTGCGGCAGCGGTTTTCAATGCCGGACAGGCAGCAGTCGGCCCCTTTCATCGTCGGGCGGATCTTGATTTTATCCGTACACGTTTGGGCAAGGGCGCTTAAGCCCGGGCCGCAGGGGAAGGTAAGCCCCAGCATCAGCCCGACCCGGTCGACCGCCTGCCCCGCCTTTAAGTCGAGCGAACGGGCGGCGGGGGCAACGGTGAAGACCGGCTCCCCCGGCTCGACCAGGAGACCGTCGGTCGTCCCGCCCGACAGGTGGAAAGCGAGGAAGCGCTTCCCCATCAGTTCCAGATGCCCCGACGAGTAGAGGGCGGCGGCAATGTGCCCCTCCTGGTGGGAAAAGGTATACAGCGGCGCACCGGTGGCGGAAGACAAAAGCTCCGCACAGGTTTTGCCGACCAAAAAACAGGGCATATACGACCCTTCCGCCCGCCGGGGGAAGACCGAAACGCCGATGCCGGCAATTTCCGGGCGGCCGGCCGAAAAAAGCGCTTCCGCAAGGCCCCCCAGCTGGGAAACATGGGCGAAGACCGCGTCGCTCTGCCGGAGACCCAAAGCGCCGGGGGCGGTCGGGAGCAGCTTCTTTTCCATCCGCACCACGCCCGATTCGCTATCGTAGAGCGCCAGGGAAGTGGTGTAGTTGGAGGTGTCGATCCCGAGATAAACGCCCATCAGGCGTTTTCCGCAGCGGGCTGCGGGGCGGCTTTCGCGCGGACGATGCTGCCCAGGATCCCGTTTATAAAGGAAATATCGTCTTCATAGGCGTAATCGGAAGCGAGCTTGACGCATTCACTGACGGTGATGTCGTCGTCGATCCCGTCGCAGTAGAAGATTTCGTAGACCCCCAGCCGGAGGATCGCCAGAGAAACTTTGGAGATGCGGTTCATCGTCCACTTTTTGAGGTTGTGGGAGATGACGTCGTCGATCGCCGGCTGGTTTTCGACGACGCCTAAAAACATCTGCTCAACCTCGGGGGTAATCTCCATCTCGCCGATTTCCCGGGCGGTGTCCAGAAGTTCCCGGGCGCTGTCGCTGTTGAATATCCGCTCAAAGACCAGAATGAAGACGTTTTCACGCATCTGGTGTCTGGTTATTTTTTTCATCCTGCAAAAATTCCTTTCTTACTCCCCGTCCGTCTGCACGATATCCGAGACGTGGACGTTGACCCGGCTGACGGCGATGCCGGTCATGTCCTGAACGGCGTCCTTTACCTTCTGCTGGATCTCGGCGCAGACAGCCTTCAGCTTATACCCGTAGGCCAGTTCGACCGACAGGTCGACCGTCACCGCGTCTCCCACCCGGTTGACCGCCCGGGGAGCGGGTTCGGCGCTGAGCAGCCCCAATAGCCCCTTTTTCTTCGGGGTCAGCCGCGCGACGCCGGGGATCTCTTCCAGCACGTTTTGTACGATCGTCTCCAGCACTTCTTCCGAAATACGGACGCTCGTCACCGTTTGATTGACTTTTGGCTGCATAAAAGTCCCTCCTGTCTGTACATGCCGCCCGGACAGGCGGCGGATACCATCTCAGAAAACATTATAGCACCAAATTCCCATTTACACAACCATTTTGCATATTTTTTTGTATACGGCGGTTTTTTGTGCATATAAAAGGCCCCCGCGGGAAGGCGGGGGCAGGGTAAATGGATCAGGCTTCGGGCGCTTCGGCGGCAGAAGTGTCATTTTCCGCCGTGCCGATCTCGCCGACCGAGATGCAGTCGGCGGTAAGGCCGGTTTCCTCAACGATGATGTTTTTGATCTGATTGGCGGTTTCAGCCGTAAGTCCTTCGGTCTGGACGATCACCCGGGCGGAACCGTCGTCGACGTAGGCCAGGCATTCGGTGAATCCCTTGGCCTTTACAAGCGTCTCGATTTTATTTTCGCTCTCGATCTGGGCCGAGACCTGGAGCGCCTTTTCCGCCGCCAGTTCTTTTTCGCTGTCGGTCATCTCATCTGCCCCCAGCGTCTGAGCCAGCGTCTCGATCGCCTCGTCCCGGGCCTTCCGCCTCTCCAGCCGGGCGGAAGCGAAATAGTCGCTCTCCCCGTCCGCCGGTTCGGCCTGGGTCAGCTGGGCTTCGCCGTAATGGGCTTCCTCCGAGCCTTCGCTCGACGCGGTCAGCAGATCGGCATTCCCTGTCCCGGCAAAGACATAGTTTAAGTAGACCGCGATGCCGAGGATGGTCACCAGGCTCGCCAGCACGATCTGTTTTTTCCCCAGAATAACGCTCATCTTCATATCGACCCCATCCTTTCTGAACATTAACGCTTCATCTGCTCAACGCTGACCCGGGTGGACGAAAGGCCGTAGAGGGCGTAGAGCAGCGCGTAGATATCGCTTTGCACCCGGGGGTCCCCGCCTCCCTCGCAGATGACTGCCGCCCCTTCTACCGACGGTGCCAGCTCCGCCACCGGCACCGCGCTGCCGCCGGAGGTGACGTATTTTTCCGCCTGCTCCTTCCGGCGCAGCGTCCCGTCCGACCACTCTTCGGTGTCGGAAGATTCGGAAAGATAGCGGGTGGAGCCGTTGTCCGCAAGGGAGACCATCACCTCCGCCTTCCCCGCCCCATCCAGCTGGGAGACCAGCGTTTCCAGGCGGGCTTCGATCGCGGCGGCCGGGTCTTCCGCCGTCTCAGGCTGTTCCGCTTCCGCTGCGGGGATAAGGGAAGACAGGAACAGCAGGAAAATCCCTGCGAGCCCCGCCGCCAGCAGCGGCCAGGGTTTTCTGCCCGTGAACCAGTCCCGCAGTTTAGTCCTCTCCATCTGTTTCATCCTCCGTCTCCAACCGGGCGGTCACGCCAAAGGTTCGGTTCAATTCGACCGCCGCCCGGGCGGCCGCGTCCATCCCCTCCGGCGGCACCCGGATGACCAGACCGGTAATAGATATGCCGTCCGATGGGTCATTATGTATCGAAATTTCCGCCTCCGCTTCCGGTAAGCCGTACCCGGCAAGGATCTCTTCCGCTTCCGCCTCCAGGGAGGAGACGACCGCCGCTTCCAGCTGCCGCTGGGCCAGCTCCGACAGATCGCCGCCAAGGTCGGAAACATCCGTCTCGGGAATGGATATGTCGGGCAGGCGGGCGCCGGCCAGTGGCAGGGCTACCGACAGCAGGAAGAAGATCCGCACCGCAAATTGCAGCATCCGGTTTTCCTTTTTCGGCGCAAGAAAGAGGATGATGCCGGAAAGGACCATCGTCCCGCAGAGAGCGGCGGCGGTCAGTTTCAGCTGTTCGATATGGGACGCCTCCTTTCCCTATCCCCGCGCCAACAGTACCATCGCCAGCGCCCCCAGCAGCATCACCGCGTAGCAGACGACGATCGAGAGCATGACCGACACTGCTCCGGCGGCCGATCTCATCACCTCTGCCGGGCCGGATTCCGACAGTGTTTCGGCGGCGGCCGCTCCCAGCTTCAGGAGGCCGCTCAAAAGCCCCAGATACAGGATGCGCGGGAGGAAGACGACGCCGATGACCGCGACGCCAAATGCGCCGACCGTGCTTTTGACCAGGTTAAGGCAGCCGCTGACCGCGCTCCAGGCGTCCCCGACCGCCCCGCCGACCACCGGTATGGCGGAAGAGAGCAGGAACTTTGCCGTTTTCAGGGTGACGCCGTCGGCGGAGCCGCTGACCGAGGTCTTAATGGTCAGGAGGGCCAGGAAGACGGTCAGGCAGAAGGAAAGGATCCAGAGGGCAAGGCTTTTGACCGAACGGATCAGCGCGCCGGCCTGCAGATCGGGGGCAAGGGCGGACAGAAGGCTGAGGGCGATGAAGATGCAGCAGAGGGGCAGGACGATGGAGGAGACCGCGAGGGAAAACAGCTCGACCGCCGACAGGGTCGTCCCGTACCAGACAAGGGACGACGCCGGCTTGCCCGACGCGGCCGCCGAGGCGGCGAAGACCGGCAGGAAGCTGTACATAAAGGCCGACAGGTTTTCGACCGCCTTTGCCGTCGAACGGACGGCGCCGGTCACCGGTTCCGCCAGCAGCACCGCCATCATCAGGGCGACAACGGTATGGAAAGGCGCGCCTTTCCCTTCCCCAAAACCGGAAAGGAGGGCGGACAGCAGCGTAGCGGCGAGAAGGGAGGAGATGAGCCGCAGCGGCTCCGTCCCCCAGTCTTTCAGGATGGAAATGCCCGCCTCCAGCAGGCTTTCGGGGGTGATATCCTCCAGGTCTTCCGCTGAAAAGCCGTTTGCGAAAAAGTCTTCCGCTTCCTCCGGCAGGAGGGAGAAAAGGGAGTAATAGCCGCTTTCTTCCAGCTGTCCCTCCAGTATGGCGCCGGTGTCCGCGCCGAAAGCCGGGCGGCCGGTCAAAAAGAGGACGGGCAGCAGGATGAGCAGCAGGGCTAAAACTTTTTTCATCCGTCTCCCTCCCCTTCCTATTCGATCAGAGACAGGGCCAGTTCCAGCAGCTGCTCGTAGACCGGCAGACAGCTGACCAGGATCAGCACCTTGCCCGCCAGTTCGATCTGTGCGGCGGCAGCCGAAAGGCCGGATTCTTTGCACAGGCCCGCCCCGATCTCGGACAGGCAGCAGATGCCGAGGCAGCGGAGCAAAACCCGCAGCTGGTCCGAACCGATCCCCGCCCGGCCGGCCAAATCCATCACCGAAGTAAAGACCGGGATCATCTGCAAGACCGTCCAGCCGGTAAAGACTGCCGCGGCTGCGATCGAGGTGAGCATCCCATATTCCGGCTTCCAGCTTTTGAGCAACAGGGCGGCTACCGCCGCCAGCAGGGCCGCCGCTACAAGCGAGATAAACCCTTCCATCGTCAGTAAAGGCCAAACAGCTGCTGGATGGTGCCAAACAGGCTGCTGATCTGGCTCACCAGCATCGTCAGGACAACGATCACCCCCGCCAGCGTCGTCAGCATCGCCTGTTCCTCCCGGCCGGAACGGATCAGCACCTGGTTTAAGACCGCGACGATGATGCCGATCGCCGCGATGCGGAAAATGAAATCGACGTCCATATGCGCCACCTTCCTGTCTTTTGGCGTCTGCCAATGTGCCCTTACAGCGCCGCCACCGCCGCGAACAGCCCGGCGAGAAGCCCGAGGGTCGGGTACAGACGGGATTTTTCCCGTTCCGCCTGCCGCGCCTGCTGGAGCAGCTGTCCCAACTCCCCCGCCGCCAGCCGGACCGATTTGGCCTGAGCTTCGGCGGATCCGCGCCCAAGCCCCCCGGCTACCCGCGCGCAGACCGCCTGTTCGGGGGCCGGAAGGGCAGCTATCAGCCCGTCCCAGCCGGATGCGGGGAGAAGGCGCTCCCGTTTTAACATATCGTTTAAGACAGGGGTCGGCAGCCGTTGCAAAAGAAGCGTCTCCAGCCGGGTAAGCAGCCGGAGCAGATTCTCCGTCTGCTCAGTCCGCGCCCGCAGCCGGCCGGCTGTCCAGAACCCCGTCCCCGAGCAGGCGGCGATGAGAAGAAAAGCCGCCAAAATCCGCAGAGAAGCCATCTGTATCCACCACCCTTTCCACCTTCCCGGACGCGACAAGGGCGATATGGGCAAAGGCCCCGGCGTCCAGCAGTTTCCTGACCCAGTCCCGCCGGATAAGCTCCTGGATGCTTCCGGCGTGGACGCTGGCAACCAGCGGGACGCCGCTTTGGAGGGCGGAGAGGACTGCCTCCGCTTCCCGGGGGGAGAGCTCGTCGCAGAGCAGGAGCTCCGGCGACAGCGTCCGCACCGCCAGCTCGATCGCCGCCGCTTTCGGGTAGCCGGTGACCAGGTCGGCGCTGAGGGCAGGGGGCGGGAGCGGGGTAAGCTCCCCTCGCTCGTCCAGCACCGCCAGCTTCATCCCCTGGGCCAGCCGGGCGGCGAGCGCGCGCAGCAGGGTCGTCTTGCCGCTCATCGGCTTCCCGGCGATCAAAAGCGAGTCGGGGAACCGCACCGCCCGCAGCAGGGGATCCGCCGCCGCCGGGATATAGGCCGGGAAGCGGAAGGAAAGCCCCTGTACCGTATGGACCGAAACGGGATGTCCGTCCGCCAGCGCCGCCTGCCCGGCGATCCCCAGCCGCGCTCCGCCCGGGAGCGGGAGGAAGCCCTGGCAGACCGTCTCCATCGCGCTCTGCATCGAGCGTCCGCTGGCCCGGAAGAGGGTTTCGTCCAGCTGGGCGGCGGTCGGGGTTATCGCCTCTTCCGGCCTGCCAAACGTCCCGTCCGGCTTCAGCCAGCCCCTTCCATAGGCGGCGAGCAGCTGCGCCGGCTTGCCGGCCCGGAGGCGGAGCTCGTAGACCTGTCCCCGTTCCATCGCCCGGAAAACCGCCCGGGCGGCCGCCGGCGGGAGGCAGTCGGAGAGCCAGCCAAATTCCTTTTCCATCCTGTCCACCCTTTCTGTGTCGTCCTGTTTGTCCCATCATATGTGGACGGGCAGGCGGTTAGAACCGGCGGGCGGACAGATTTCCCGTTCCCGGACGATTGACAAAAGTGGATAAAAAATGTATACTTATAGGTAAAGTATTGGCATCTATGCCGGACAAGGAGGCGTTATGCAGCTTACATTTTCCAATCCTGGCTTTCCCTATATGCTGGAAAGCATCATGCAGTTCCAGACGGATGCGCAGTCCGCTTTCTGGTCGGAGCCGCTTTACCATTTCTACCCCAGGCTGGACCGGGCGCACGCCGAAAGGCTGCCTCTCCCCAGGCGGAAAGAATATATCGCCGGGCAGATGGAGGCGGTTTACCGGGAACTGGAAGGGACGCTGGACGAGAAGGCGGCGGCTTACGCCGGCTGGTGGGAGCGCTGCCGGGGACAGGTTACCGAAGCGCTCTCCGAGGCGTTCGAGCTGGACTGCGGCGGCATTTTAAACGATATGCGCGCCTTTGTCACGCTAAACCCCATCTGCCCGCGGTATCTAAAGGAAAGGCGGTTTGACCTCTTTTACTTAAACAGTGAAAAAGGGGCGGTGGGGCTGGCCATCCACGAGATCATCCACTTTGTCTGGTTTACCGTCTGGCATGATGTCTTCGGGGACGACGCCGCCGAATATGAACGGCCGAACCTGAAATGGATCCTGAGCGAAATGGCGGTGGAGCCGGTGATGGCGGATGAACGGCTTTCGTCCACCACGCCCTACTTCCCCCGGGAGGCGGGCGGCTGCATCTACCCGTACTTTTTCGGGATGACGGCGGATGACGGGCTGGTGATGGACCGGCTCCATCAGATGTACCGGGAACGGGCCGGTATCCGGGGATTTATGGAGGAAAGCTATGCCTTCTGCAAAGCCCATGAAGCGGAAATCCGGGCGCAGATCGAACAGGCGGAACAAAACGGTTGTTAAAGCCGGTGGAAGCAACGATAGAAAGGATGTTTGAAATGGATATCAGGTTGACAAACGATACGATCTTCCTCGACGTCAGCACATCGGGGGCGGAAATGCAGTCGCTGCGGGACGGCAAGGGCCGGGAATACCTGTGGGACGGGAGCGACTTCTGGAAACGGCACGCCCCCTACCTCTTCCCGATCGTCGGCGGGCTCCGATACGGCGAGACGATGGTCGGCGGGCAGGTCTATAAGATGGGCCAGCACGGGTTTGCGCGGGATATGGAGTGGACCTGCGTCCAGGCGGACGAGACGGCGGCGACGCTTATGCTGGTAAGCGACGATTCGACCCTTGCCCGGTACCCCTACCCCTTCAAGCTGAAGGTGCGGTATGAGCTGACCGGGTACGCGGTCAACATCACGATCGCCGTCGAAAACACCGGCGAGACCGAAATGCCCTTCTGCTTCGGGACCCACCCCTCCTTCCGCTGCCCGTTTGCCGGGAGCGGGAGCCAGTTTACCGACTATGAAGTGCAGTTTGACAAAGACGAGATCCCGACCCAGCCGGTGCTGAACGCGGATAAGCTGCTGGACCGGGTGAACCGGCAGGCGTTTATGGCCGACCCGAAAACGATCAAGCTGGACTACGCGGTCTTTGAGAAGGTCGACACGATCATCTTTGACGAGATCCACTCAGACAAGGTGCGGCTTGCCGATACCAAAACCGGGAAGTATATCGAGCTGCGGTACCAGGGGTTCCACCAGATGGGCATCTGGACCCCGAAGGCGGGCGCGCCGTTTGTCTGCATCGAGCCGTGGAACGGCACCGCCGATACGGCCGACACCGACGGGCTTTACCTGCGGAAGGTCGGGCTGCGGCTGCTGGCGCCGGGAGCGGAGGAAAGCTATACGCTGACGATCGACATTGCCGGCTGCCAGGAATAAATGGGCATGAAAAACCCGCAGGGCTTCGGGATGGAAGCTCTGCGGGTTTGATTTATGCAAAAGCCGTTATAAAAACGATAATGGCAATCACCATTGCCAGAATACCGCCGATTACATGGGCGGAAAGCGCCATATCGGACGGCTCGGCGTCTTTATATTTCCAGCCGCTGTCCAAAAACCAGGCGGTTCGGGGACGGACGATGTTGAACAGTCCGATGCCGGCAAGGATAACCGCTATAATAATTCGACCGTAATTGGGAGGGTCGGGCAGCGTCATGGCAACCAGATCGCAAAGGGTGCTTCCGTCGACATCATACTGGTATTCATCCTCCAGTCCGGCCCGCCACCCGCCGCTGCCGCTCCCGTCTGATTGTTCCCACACATAGGACGTCCCGTCGGGGTAGGAAATTACCACTGTATACCGGTCT
>CALXKG010000089.1 GCA_944388825.1 uncultured Clostridia bacterium
GCGGTCTACGAGCTGAAGCTGATGGGCCTTTCCGGCTTCCAGCCGGACACCGGCAACTGCGCCGGCTGCGGGAAGGACGAAGGGGATATGTGGCTCCTACCGGGCGAAGGGATCGCCCTCTGCCCCGACTGCCTCCCCCACTTTATCGAATCGGCCGTCCGGCCCCCCTGCCGCGTCCCCTTCCCCGAAGCGGCGCGGCGGGCGTTTTGCCATGTCGCCGGTTCGGAAGGGAAAAAGGTCTTTTCCTTCAAGCTCACCCCCCCGGCGGAAAAGGCGTTCGGCGAGGCCGCCGAGGCGTTTACCCTCTTCCAGACCGGGATGCAGTTCCCGTCGCTGGACTTTTATAAAAGCCTGCCGGAGGACGGATAAGAATATTTTGTTTGGAGATTTTTGTTTCGCTGCCCTTAAGGCGGCGACTTAAGGCTCTGCCTTAAGAATCCGCCAGGCTCCTCGCCTGGACTCGCCAGGACCCCAAGGGCCCTGGACCTGATATCCGCCGCGGCCGCATCTCCCGCTCCAAAGCGGCAAACCCGCGGGCCCGGAACGGCATAAGCAATACAAAAAAGGGCTTTCTGTACCCCAATACCATTTATTTCAAGCAATTATCCATGAGGAAAAGCAAGACATGATAGAACCCAAATATATGAAAACCCTCGAGCTGGACAAGATCCTCCAGATGCTGGCGGACCTGACCTGCTGCGACGCCGCCCGGAAAAAGGCGCTGGAGACGGTCCCCCTGACCGAACTGGACGAGGTGCGCCGGGCGCTTTCCCGCACCAACGACCTCTTCCAGCTGACCGCCCGGTTCGGCACCCCCACCTTTTTGACCCTCCGCAACCCGGTCGGGCGACTGAAGATCGCCCAGTCGGGCGGCAGCCTCTCCTGCGGCGACCTGCTTTCGATCGCGGCGGTGCTGCGGCAGGCGCGGATCCTCGCCCAGTGGCGGGATCAGTGGGACGGGGAGGAAAACGCCGTCTCCGAACAGTTTTCCCGCCTGTATCTCAACAACTCCCTGGAACGGGACATTTCCGCCGCCATTATCAGCGAGGAAGAGGTGGACGACAACGCTTCGCCGGAGCTTTCCGCCATCCGCCGCAAGATCCGCGCGACCGAGCTGAAGATCCGCGACCGGATGGAGAAAATGATCCGCTCCACCACCTACCAGAAGTACCTCCAGGACGCGATCATCACGATGCGGGACGGCCGGTTCGTCGTCCCGGTCAAGGCCGAGTACCGGGGGGAGGTGCCGGGGATGGTGCACGACACCTCCGGTTCCGGCTCCACCTACTTTGTCGAGCCGGCGGCGGTCGTCGACGCCAACAACGAGATCCGCGTCCTCCACGCCAAGGAAAAGGAGGAGATCGAACGGATCCTGGCCGAGTTTTCCGCCCGGTGCGGCGAAGACGCCGACAACATCATCTGGTGCTTTGAAAACGTCATCGACCTAAACGTCCTGTTCGCCAAGGCAAACCTCGGCTACAAAATGCAGGGGATGGCCCCGCAGGTGACGGACGACGGGCATATTGTCCTCAAAAAAGCCCGCCACCCGCTGATCGACCCGAAAAAAGTCGTCCCGATCGACTTTTCGCTGGGGGATAACTACACCACCCTCATCATCACCGGCCCCAACACCGGCGGCAAGACGGTCACGCTGAAGACGGCGGGGCTCTTAACGCTGATGGCGATGTGCGGGCTGCTGATCCCGGCGGCGGACGGCTCCAGCGTCTCGGTCTTTGACGACGTGCTGGTCGACATCGGCGACGAGCAGTCGATCGAACAGTCCCTCTCCACCTTCTCGGCCCACATGGTCAACCTGGTCAGCATCCTGAACGTCGCGACCTACACCTCGCTGGTCATCATCGACGAGCTGGGTTCCGGCACCGACCCGGTCGAGGGCGCGGCGCTGGCGGTCGCGATCCTGGAAAAGCTGCGTCTGCGGGGGGCGAAGGTGGCGGTCACCTCCCACTACGCGGAACTGAAAATGTACGCGCTGCAAACGGGCGGGGTGGAAAACGCCTGCTGTGAGTTTGACGTCGAGACCCTCTCCCCCACCTACCGGCTGCTGATCGGCGTGCCGGGCAAGTCCAACGCCTTCGCGATCTCCCGGCGGCTGGGGCTGGACGAGGACATCATCGAAAACGCCAGGGAGTATGTCGAAGGGGACAACCGGCGGTTTGAAGAGATCGTCGACGCGCTGGAGGCGTCCCGCCAGCGGTACGAGTCGCTGACCGAGGCGGCCGCCGAGGAAAAGCGGCAGATCGACCGGGAGAAGGAAGAAATCGACCGGTACAAGGAGAGCCTGGAAAAGGCGCGGGACAAGGAAGAGGAAAAGGCCCGGCTGGAAGCCCAGGCGATCGTCCGGGACGTCCAGCGGCAGGCGGACGCGGTGCTGGAAGAGCTTTCCCGCATCCGCAGGCTGAAGGACTCGGGCGAAGTGGGCCGGCTGATCGCCGAGGCCCGCGGGACGCTCAAGGGCGGCATCGGCCGGATGCACGACGCGGCCAACCCCGTCCACGAGCGGACCAATGAGGGCTACACCCTCCCCCGGGCGCTGCAGGAAGGGGATATCGTCCAGATCTACGACATCGACAAGGAAGCGGTCGTCTTAAAACCGGCCGACAAGAACGGGATGGTGCTGGTACAGGCCGGGATCTTAAAATCCCGGGTGCCAATCGGCAATCTCCGGCTGTTAAACAAGGACAAGCTCCAGGTCGGCGGCAAGCCGGTCAAAAAATCTGGCGGCGTCCGGACGGCCGGCGTCTCCCGGGGCGGCCGGGCGCTGGGCGGCGGGCTGCGGGGCGGCCTGCCGGAAATCGACCTCAGGGGGATGAATGCCGAGGAAGCGCTTCTGGAGGTCGACCGGTTTATCGACTCCTGCGTCCTCTCCGGCGTCCACCAGGTGACGATCATCCACGGCAAGGGCACCGGCGTCCTGCGGGACGCGGTGCAGCAGCACCTGAAAAAACATAAAAGCGTTAAGAGCTTCCGGCTGGGCGCGTACGGCGAAGGAGAAACCGGCGTCACCATCGCCGAACTCAAATAATTTCCCTCTATTTTACCAAAACTTTTATTGCGCGCACCGCAAATATATGATATAATAATTCCAGTAAAGACAGCAAACGGCCGGCCAGCCCGGCCAGAGTACAGCGGGCGGCGGCTTCCCCACCGGCCGCGAGGGAGGATATGCTAAATGAAACAAGTGCAGATCCTGCTTCATGACATGAAGCGGGCACAAAAGCTGGCCGATTTCCTGACGCCGATCCCCGGCGACTTTTTCCTGATCTCCGGCTCCGCCGTCGCCAACGCCAAGAGCCTGATCGGCATCCTGGCCCTCAAGCTGGACGAACCGGTACAGCTGCGGATCGTCGGCTGCAACAAAGAAAACGAGGAAAAGGTGATGGCCAGGCTGGAAGGCGACGGATACCTCCTCGCGTAAGCGGCGCGGCGTTCCATCCAGAGCGGTTTCAAAAAAGCCTGCACGCCCCTGCGGCGTACAGGCTTTCTGTTTTGGCGTCAGCGGCCTTCCAGGCTCTGCCGGTGGCAGCGCAGCAGCTGCTCGTCGGCGGCGGTCTTGCGGATGATGTCCCGGAGCAGCCGGTCCAGCGGCATCCCCTCCCGGTAATCGGCCGGAGCGGCATACCGCACCCGGTCTTCCCGGAGCAGTTTCCGCACCAGGCTGTCCCCGCATGCCGGGTCGTACACCCCGACCGAGTGGCCGCCATAGGAATTGACCACCTTCATGCAGGGGATGTCGGTCGCGCTGTCGCCGATATAGACCATGTTGCGGAAGGGGACGCGGAACTGGTCGTCGGTGAAGTAATCGTTGACCCGGTCGTCGCCGGTATCCAGCACCCCTTTCTTGATCCGGAAAAGGTACTGGGTCTTGCCGGTATAATTGACCGCCATCGCCGGCCAGAGCGCTTCCCCGTCGGTTCCATAGACGAACGCGCTGGCATACACCGCTTCAAACGCCCCCTGCCGGTATGGGAGGGTCCCCTCGATCATCTCCCGCAGCCCGGAGGATAGGATGTAGTGCTCGACCTGCACCCCCGCCTGGCTCCCATATTCCCGTATCCGCTCAAACCATTCCGCGACGCCCGGATAGAGGGCGACCTGCGCGCCATACCCCTGCAGCGCGCTGCGGGTCAGCGGGATCTTCCCCTTCGCCTCCCGCACCATCAGGTACATATAGGCGAGGTTGGGGTCCATCCCATGCCGGCGCGCCAGCCGGTCGGACTCACGCCAGAAAGCGTCCGCTGTCCAGCCGATATCCCGGATAAACCCCTGCTCCTGCATATTGCAGGGGGAAAGGGTCTTATCAAAGTCGTAACAGATCGCGAGGACGGGGGTGTTTTTCTCATTGGTCAAAGCGGGCGCCTCCCTGGATGATACGCCGGCCTGCAGGGGCAGACGGGCTTTTTCTTTTGATTATAGACCCGCCGGATGAATTGGCTTAAAGTCCGGTGTAACAGAAACGTAAATTTTTCCTTCCAACCGAAAGGAGGCAGCCATGGCCTGCTATATCGCATTTGACCTGGGCGGCAGCAGCGTCAAGACCGGCGTTGTCACCGACAGCGCAAAACTGCTGGCCCGCGGGAAATACCCGGTCCCGGTAAGTTTTGACGCTCTTTTGGACTTTATCGAACAACTGACCGAAAAAGCCCGGGAAGAATACGGTGTCCGGGGCGCCGCCATCTCTTCCGCCGGCTGCATCGACCCGGAGGAGGGGGTCGTGCGGGGGCTGATCGCGCCCAGCCTGCAATACCTGATCGGCCGCAGCTTTTACGACCTCCGCCCGCGGCTGGCGGTACCTGTCCGGGCCGAAAAGGACGGGGTCGCCGCCGCCTGCGGCGAATACTGGGCGGGCGGGGCGAAGGGCTGTGAAAACTTCCTGACGCTGGTGCTGGGGACCGGGCTGGGCGGCGCGGTTTTTATCGGCGGGAAGCCCTACCGCGGCGCGCACTTTTTTGCCGGGGACATGGGATATGTCGCCCCGGCGCCGGGGATGCCGGGATACTCGTTCCTCGTTGCCCCGGTCCCCTATGAGGCGCGGTATCTCCGGAAGACCGGGCGTCGGCTCTCCTGCTCGGGGCTGTATGAAGCGCGGGAAACCGATCCTGCGGCGGCGGAACTCTGGGACGAATTTATCCGGAATACGGCCGGGTTTTGTGTCCAGATGCAGTTTACCTTCGACCCGCAGGCCATCTTCATCGGCGGCGGCATCTCCGGCTGGCCGCCCTTTATCCCGCTGCTGCGGGAGGAGATCGCCCGGCAGATGGAAGCGGGCCGGCTCACCTTCAACCGGCCGGACGTCCGCGCCTGCACCGGCGGCAACGACGCAAACCTTTTGGGCGCGGTCTACGGCCTGAAAACCGCGTTTGGCATTTAAGGAGGCATTCCGATGATCAAAGACAGCACGCCCCTGCTCCACTACTTCGAGTCGGGCAACATTTTTTCCGGCAGCGACGGGGGCAAGCGGTATAAAATCACCCCGGATAAGGAAGGCGGGATGACCTGCCGGGTCTGGATGGGCGAAAACTGCCTGGAGGCGACCGATCCCGGCCTGGTCGCGGAAAAAAAGTTTCCCATCACGCTGGAAGGACGGAACGAGATGATCGCCTGGATCGAGGCGTTTGACGGGACAATTGTCTGAACGGAAAAAGAGAGGGCGTCAAAACCCTCTCTTTTTGCTGCCTGCTTATTTCCCGTCCACCCGGCCCGGAACCAGCGCCCGGGCGGAAAAAGGCGTCTCCATGCGCAAAAAGGCCGCCGGTTTCCCGGCGGCCCCAGACGGAGAAGATTACAGGTAAAAAGTTACGCCTCTTCCTCGTCCGCCCGTTCCCAGTTGTGCCAGACGTT
>CALXKG010000090.1 GCA_944388825.1 uncultured Clostridia bacterium
ATTAAATCACATTTTTTCCGGCGGCATGTACGGCGGAAAAAATACCTTGATCGGGACAAGTGTCGACCGTAGGGAGGCATGCAGTCCCGATGTTATCTGTCGAAAAACTTGTTTTTCGACAGTCTCATCCCCCCTCCGCATCAAACGGAGGGGGGATTTTTACCTGTCAGAAGCCTTTGTTATTTTGTCCAGATGATGTACCCTTCTTTGCGGGGCTTTGCGGGCGCTTCCTCGACCGGATAGCCCAGGATGCAGTTGCCGATCCCCTTATAGCTTTCGGGGATGCCCCACTCCCGCATCAGGGCCCTGCCCTCTTCGGTCTCGAAGACTTCCCGGGCGCGGTGGATCCAGCAGCTGCCGAGCCCGACCGCATGGGCTGCGTTTAAAAGGTTCCCCATCACGAGGCTGCCGTCCTCGGCAAAAACACCGGGACGGCTGGAATCGGCGAAGACGATCAGTACGGTCGGCGCGCCGTAAAACGGATGTCCGTCCGGGTTGCCCATGACGGCGGCGTTCATCCGCTCCAGCTTTTCGATCAGCGCCGGGTCCTGCACGACGGCGATCAGCGGCTCCTGGGTGCCCATGGCGGTCGGGGCCCAGGTGCCGGCTTCCAGGACGGCGTCAAGGGCTTCCTTTTCCACCTGCCGGGCCTCATATTTGCGGCAGCTGCGCCTGGTTTTGAGGGAATCCAATACTGCGTTTGTCATAAAGACGCTCCTTTCAAAAAAGTCTCTGATTTACGAAATGGTTGAAACAACAACTTGATGGAAAAGCACTACCTAAAAGGCTCCCTCTCCGAGTCGCGTTTTGTGATTTTCTCCGCAGGAGAAAATGCCAGCCATGCCGTACGGCTGGCAAACAAAACCGATGTGCGAAGCGGGGAGCTTGGCCGCGCAGCAGGCTGAAGGAGTGTGGATAAACAGCTTTGCTGTATAACCATATAATGCAAATTTCTTGAAGAAAAAACAATTTTCATTTGTTTTTTCAACTCCTTCCGGCGCATCTGCGCCACCTCCCTCGAAGAGGGAGGCTGGGGTTTGTGCCTTCCGAAAATATGGGATTCTTAAGGGGCTTGCTCCTTAAGCGGATGGGGGAGGCAGCGCCTTTGGCGGATTCTTAAGACAGAGCCTTAAGGGCGCCGATACAATCACTCATTGCTTAAAACAGCCAGGTTATCTGATAAATAATTGACCTCCCCGACCTCTTTGCCGTCCCGGAAATACACCCGCGGCACCCGCTTGCCGATCAGGCAGAACAGCTCATAGCTGATGGTCCCGGCGTACCGGGCCAGTTCGTCAAAGGTGATCTCTTCTTCCCCGTCTTTCCCGACGATGGTGACAGAGTCGTCCTCTTTGACATCCGGGATACCGGTCACGTCCACCATGATCTGGTCCATACAGACGCTGCCGATGACCCTCGCCCGCCGCCCGTGGATGAGGACGCTCGCCCTGCCGGACATACACCGCAGGTACCCGTCCGCATACCCGATCGGAACGGTCGCGATAACCGTCGGGGAACCGGTCACATACCGGCGGCCATAGCTCACCGGGTTCTCCGGCCCCAGCGTCTTGACCATCGTCACAACCGAGCGGATGGACAGAAGCGGCCGCAGCGGCAGCGCACATCCTTCCCGGGTGTCGACCGGCATCCCGTAAAGGATGATGCCAGCCCGGACATAGTCGTACCGGCAGTCCCGCAGGTTCTCGATACCGGCGGAGTTTTGCAGGTGCTTGCAGGCGAACCGGACGCCCCGCGCTTCCAGCGCATCGACCGTCCGGTCGAACCGTTCCCGCTGAAGGCGGGTGTAGTCCTCCCCTTCCCCGGTGATGTCGTCGGCGGAAGAGAAATGGCTGAAGATCCCCTCCGCCTTCAGCCCCGGGAGCCGGACAGCCGCCTCGATCTCGGGCAGCGGGTCGGTATCCTCCCGGACGACAAACCCGATCCGGCCCATGCCGGTGTCGAGTTTCAGATGTACCCGGACCTGGACGCCCCGTAAAGCCGCTTCGGCGGAGAGGGCGCGGGCATAGGGCACAGAATGCACCGTCTGGATGATATCATGCGCCGCAAGGTCGGCGGCCCTTTTCCACGGGGTCGGCCCCAGCACCAGGATATCCCCGGGGATCCCGTGCCGCCGGAGGGAGAGCGCCTCCTCCAGGTTGCTGACCGCAAAAAAACGGATGCCGAGCCTGGCCAGCTCGCCCGCGATATACTGGTCGCCATGTCCATAGGCGTCCGCCTTGACAACGGCGATGATCCCGGTCTTTTCCGGAAGGGCGCGGCGGATCGCGTGCAGGTTTTCCTTCAGAGCGTCCAGATCGATCTCGGCCCAGGTGCGTTTTAGAAACTCCATTGGTATCGGGTCCTTTCAACGAAAAATGCGTGCAAAACGGGGTTGCGCTATCTTTATATTATACCAGACCCGCCGGCAAAAACCAGACCCAAAATATTAAATTTGCAGATACGGCAGGACCCTGGCCATCATTTCCGCCGACATCTGCCCGGGCGCGGACGACGCCCCGACCGTCCCAAAGGTGACGGCGCTGCCGCTGAAGCTGCCGCAGAGCCGGGTCAGCGCCCCCAGCTTCCCCATCGCGACGGTGATGAGCGGCGGGTCGTAGATCGCGGCGGCCGTGACGCTGGCGGAAAGCAGCACCAGCACATCCTCCCGGGTATGGGGCATGACCGCGACCTTCATCAGGTCGGCCCCCATCCGGTTCATCTGGGCAAACCGCCCCATCATTTCGGCGACCGACGGGGTCTTCTCAAAGTCGTGGCTGGAGACGACCACCTTGACCCCTATCTGGTGCGCTTCCCAGACGGTACGGGTGGCGGAACCCCCGGCGGTCAGAAGCTCCAGGTCGATGAGGTCGGGCCGCAGCTTTAACAGCTCCCCGACCCGGTAAACATACCCTTCCCCGCCGGCATCCGCCTGGCCCCCTTCCCCTTTGGTGCGCAGGGTAACAAGGAGCGGGATGCCGCCCAGCGTCTGCCGCAGGTTCCAGAAGCCCTCCCGCACCATTTCCGGGCGGCGGTAGGAAAAGGAATCCACCCGCCATTCGACCAGGTCGACGCCCCGTCCCTGCCTTGCGGCGGCGGCCTTTGCCTCTTCGATCAGCCCCGGCAGGGTGGAGGCGGTCAGCGGCACGCAGATCTTCGGGAGCCCTTCGCCGATCGTAAGCCCCCGTACTGTTACCGGCTGCATCTCAAACCACCTGGTTGCGGAGGATGCCGATGCCGGGGATCTCGACCTCGACCGTATCCCCTTTCGCCATCGGCCCGACCCCCGCCGGGGTGCCGGTCAGCACCGCGTCCCCGGGCAGGAGGGTGATCGCCTCGGTGATAAAACTTAACAGCTCCGCTACGCCGCGGATCAGGAGGGAGGTGCTGCTCCGCTGCTTCTCGGCGCCGTTTAGCCGGGTGATCACCGTCAGGTCCGCCGGATCCAGCCCCGTCACGATCCGCGGCCCCAGCGGCGCAAAGCCGTCAAACGCCTTGCCGCGGGTCCACTGTCCCTCTCCCTTCTGGATATCGCGGGCGGTCACGTCGTTGGCCGCCGTCAGCCCGAAGACGTAGGAAAGGGCTTCTTCTTTGGAAACGCGGGTCATCTTTCTGCCGATGATGACCGCCAGCTCCCCCTCGTAGTCGACGCGGTTGGAGACGGCCGGGTAGACGATGTCCCCGTACGGGTCGTTTAAGCAGGTGGTGGGCTTGATAAACAAAACCGGCTTTTCCGGCACCCCGTCCCCAAAAGCCTCCTTCATCTCCTCGATATGGTCAAAATAGTTTTTACCGACGCAGACCATCTTGCTGCCGTCAAATGGGGCCAGCAGCTTACATTCGCATACCGCCCGGTGCCAGCCGGTCTCGACCCCGCCCAGGTAGGGCGCGGCGGTCAGCATATATGCTTCCCCATCCCGTTCGGCGGCCCAGCAGGCGCCAGACCCGGTCAGCACGCGGATATATCTTTTCTTTTCCATGGTATCCTTCCTTTCCGGCAATTTATTTTTTTATCTATTATACCGGATTTTACGCCGTTTGGCAAATATTTTTGCACATCCTCCCCGGCGCACCATCCAAAAATCCCCCGCTTCCAACCGGAAGCGGGGGAAAATAAGAGGCTGTTCAGTTTGAAGCGCTCCCGGACGAACCGCTGCCGTCCGAAGTCCCGTCAGCGGCGGCGCCGGATACCCCAGAGACGCCGGAGACACCGGACACCCCGGGCTCAGACGTCCCGGAGACGCCGTCCGCAGCCGGCTGGGAATCGGTCGTGCCAGTGGAGGAAGTCGGGATCGTGACGATAAAGCCGCCCTCGTTGGTGCCGCTCACTTCATAGCTTCTGCCCACCTGGACCGGCACCTGGGTGGTCGCCCCTTCGCCGGGCACATAGTAGATCAGGTAGGTCTCGCCCGACCCGGAGACGAACGAATAGGGGTTGGTCGAGTCGTGCAGCTTGATCATGTCGATATATTCTTCCAGGCAGTAGTCCCCGCGCTGGATCGCCTCGGCGTGGACCGGCCCGACATAGCGCAGATGCCAGGGCTCGGAGACGATGCCGGTGATCGCCTGTTTATCGGCGGTGTACCGGACGATATAGCCGTACTGGTAGCAGTTTTCATTAAACCAGGCGTAGGAGCCGGTGCCGTCCAGATAGGCGTACCCGGTCGGGGAAGAGTACATCAGGTCGACCGCGTAGCCGGTGTGGTGCTCGCTGTGGCCCGCCTGGGCGACCTCGCCGGAACCGGAGCCGCCGGTCGCCGCGATATCCGCTTCATACAGCTCCTGCTGTTCCTCGGCCGTCCGATAGGTGCTGGTGACCAGGGTGGAGCTGATGCCGCTGGAGGCCTGGAAGGCGTCCATCATCTCGTTTAAAGCGTTCAGCGCCGGGGTCTTCAGATACATCTCGGCCACCTTCAGCCCATAGGAATTGGGCTTGTTGCCGTAGAGGATGGTCATGTCCTCCGGCTCAGACGTGTACTCATGGGCGGCGTTGACGAGGATCAGGTCGCCGGAACGCTCGTCCGCCTCGGTCATCTCGACCGTCGTCCAGCTGACGGGGGGTTCGCTTACTTCCGAGCTTTCGCCGCTTGTGCCCTCGGACACGCCCGAACTGATGCTGGAATCGTCCCCGCCGAGCTCCGACAGGGCGCCGATCCCCTTGGAGATCAGCCGCACCGCCCCGTGGACAAGCAGGACAAAAAGCAGGATGGTGACGACGCACCCGGCGATCAAAATAATCAGGTTGCGGATGTTCAGGGTTTTGCGGCGTCTTCTGACCTTGCGGCCTCTGGATGAATACGACACTTTGTTTTCACACCTTTCCAAACGGAAAAAGCCCGGCGGTTACCTCGCCCAGGATATTTTGCTTCTTATAGTATAGCACATTTGCGGGAAATACGCTACTGTTTTCTGTGATTTTGTCGGATTCGGGAAAAAAAGCCCTGTTTTTTCGGTCAAAATGCCTCCCGCCATCCGGCGGCGGCAAGGCCCGGCGCAGGCCCGCACCACAACATCTTGTGCCGGAAAGCGGGGGGCGCCTTTCCCCTCTTTCCACCGGATCATTGTGGATAAAAATTGCCGGAAGCCGTCGAAAAACGCCGTGCGGCGGGCATCCGGTGGACAGCGCCGCGGAAAGTGTGGAAAACCCGCCTTTTCCACTCCCGCCTTCAGGGGAAAAGCCGGTGGAATCGGTGGAAAAGTGGGTTTGCAAAAAGCCGCCCGAGGACGCCGGACGGAAAATAGCCTTTTTTCGTTCATCTGCCGGTAAAATTTCGAAAAAACCCGGTAAAATTTGTTTATTCGGCCGTTTTCCGTCCGGCCCGTAAACCGGACGCCGGAGGAAAAAAGCTGGGGAAAACCGCCGCCCGAAAAAGAAAACCGCCCGCATCCCCTTTTCCCTTCCCAAACCGCAAGATATAGTGGTATCCGGAGCACTACCGGCCTTTCCGGCAGAAATCCTGCGGGCGGAGGATGGTGATCTCCCGCCCCAGCTTCTGCGCATACCGGATGGTCTGGGCGGTGCCGCCCCGGGCGGAACCGTTGTAGACGGCGATCACCCGCCCGGCATGGTCGACCATATAGCGGTTGCGCAGCTGGTAGACGCCCCGCCGGTATGCGGGCAGCAGCGTCACCCGCTCGTCCGCCTTGTTGAGCAGCCACCGGTGCCGCTCCGCCCAATATGCCGGCCAGCCGTCCGTCTGCCCGGGGAACGGCACCACCGCCACCAGCCGCACCCACGGGTAAAACTGCCGCAGGGCGGCGGTCAGTTCCCCGGCGACGATATCCACCCCCATCGCCATCCCGCAGTAAAAGGTGTCATACCCCGTGTCGATCGCCTCTTCGATCGTATTCTGCAGCGTCAGCCGGAAATAGTCGGCGTCGACCCGCATCAGCCGGGAAGGCCGGTGGCCGGTAAAGCAGACGGATTTTTCCGTCCCGGGCAGGGCGGATTCAGACATGGGGATCACCTCGGTTCAGGCGTTTGGCCTGTTTATTCTGGATCCTCTCCAGTATACCATATTTTCGGAAAATTTACCAGACTTAATTTCGAACAAACAGCTTAAAAAGCCTTTCCGGAAGAAACGGGAAAATCCCGCCCTTCCGGAAAGGCTCCTGCGTATTCCGGATATCCTGTTTGCCTCAATGCCCGCCCTTTTTCTTTTTCTTCTTTTTGGGGGCGTTTTTCTGCCGGAGCTTTTCCTCCTTCTCCGCCCGCTCTTTGGCCTTGCGGGCGGCGGCCCGCTGGGCGTTTTTCGCGGCGGTCTTGGAGGCGACCCGGGGGGCGTAGCCGGCCGTGGACGCGGCGTCCGCCTTCCCTTCCGGCTGACGCGCGGCGGGGGCGGCTTTTTTCGCCGGCCTGTTTTCTTCCACCCACTTTTCCGCTTCGGTCTGACGGCGGCTGCGGGCCCAGCGGCCAAAGATAAGGCCCAGCACGCTGCAGAAAACGCCCAAAACCGCGTAGAGCCACGCCGACTCATTATAGTAGACCAGCAGGCTCCCGACCCATCCGGCCGCGGGGTATACAAGGAAAACAAGGCTGCGGCCGCCCCGCAGACTGTACATCAGCCCCGTCACCGCGCAGAAGATCGGGTTTAAAAGCACCAGCAGAAGGGTCAGCACCGACGGCGCCGCCTCTTCCGGGAAAAAGTTGACCGCCAGCGGCAGCGCCAGGAACCAGATAAGGTGGGCGAGCAGCCAGGGAAGCTGTTTGGTCAGTTTGTCCTGCAAGGTAGAAAACTCCCTTCCTGTTGTCAAATTTTGATATATTTTATTATAACAAAAGATTTCCGGCTTTGTATATCGTCAAATGCGATAAAAAGGCAGAAGCAGTTTTGGTTGGTTTTACCGGTTCTCCCCCTCTCCCCCGGGCATACCGGCGGGTAAAACGCCGGAATGGGGAAATCACGGGAAACCCCGTTGACAATCCCATCCGGATATGCTATACTCCCTTTTGTACGAATCCACCACCGCCAGAGGAGAAAGAGAGAATGCGCAAATAATCTGTTTTCCCATGACACGACCGAAAGCCGCCTTTCAAAGGCTTTTTCGGCGTCCGGAAAACAGGTGCGGTTCCCGCGCTCCCGGCGGTTTTTCCGCTTTTCAGGCGGAATTGCCCCTCCCTGCGCGGCAGCCTGTTCCCGGACGGAACAGGCTGTTTTTATTTTCGCGAAAGAAGGGGTACCCATGCATATCCAGATCGAAAACCTGAGCGTTTCCCATAAACGCGACCTCCGGCCGCTGATCGAGGACCTTTCCTTCGTCCTGCGGGACGGGGACCGGTGCGCGGTGATCGGCGAGGAAGGGAACGGCAAATCCACCCTCCTCAAAATCATCGCCTGCCCGGAAGAGGCGGCAGGCTACGCCGATTTTTCCGGCAGCGTCCGCACCGGCGGGGCGGTCATCGGCTATTTAAAACAGGAGCTTTCGGAGGCGGAAAAGCGGATGCCGGTCACCGCTTACCTGGCGGCGGGCCCCGGGTATGACCTTCTGGGGTTTGGCGACTGTGTCGACATCCTAAACCAGGTGGGCTTCGACCCCGCCCTCTTCTTCGACGACCGCCCGGCCGGGAGCCTCTCCGGCGGGGAGAAGGTCAAGATGCAGCTGGTCCGGCTGCTGATCGGGCAGCCGGACATCCTGGTGCTGGACGAGCCGAGCGGCGATCTGGACCTGGAAGCGCTCCGCTGGCTGGAACGGTTCATCCTCCGCTGCGGCAAGCCGGTCCTCTACGTCTCCCACGACGAAACGCTGCTGGAACGGACCGCCAACATGATCATCCATCTGGAGCTGGTCCGCCGCAAGACCCTCCCCCGGGCGACGGTGCAGCGGGTGGGCTACCGGGAGTATGTCAGCAGGCGGCTTTCCGCCCTCTCCCACCAGGAACAGATGGCCAGGGACGAACAGGCCCGGTTCGACGCCCAGCAGGAGCGGCTGCGGGAACTGAAAGAGAAGGTCAACCGTTCGATGGCGTCCCTTTCCCGGGCGGAGGCCCCCCACGCCGGCAAGATGCTCAAGCGCAAGATGCACGCCGTCACCTCGATGGACAAACGGTTCCAGCGGGAGGCGGAAAACATGACCCGGATGCCGGACGTCGAAGAGGCGATCGCCCTCCACTTCCCGCCCTGCAATTACCCCGCCGGCAAGCGGCTGGAGCTTTCCTTCCCTTCAGTTGAAACGCCGGAAGGGACGCCCCTTTCGGGGGCGGTCAAGCTCTGGCTGTACGGCCCGGAAAAGATCTGCATCGTCGGACGGAACGGGGCCGGCAAGACGACGCTGATGCGGAAAATGTGGGAGGCCCTGAAAGACCGCCCGGACATCCGCGCCGCCTATATGCCCCAGAATTATTTCGACCTGCTGCCGGAGGAGGCGACGCCGGTCGAATTCCTGACCAGAGACGGCAGCAGGGCCGAAGCGTCGGAGATCCGCTCCTTTTTGGGAAGCGTCAAATACACCCCCGAGGAAATGGACCACCCGATTTCCGCGCTCTCCGGCGGCCAGAAGGGGAAGCTCCTGTTCCTCTCGATGATCCGTTCGGGGGCGCAGCTGCTTCTGCTGGACGAGCCGACCCGCAACTTCTCCCCCCTCTCCGGCCCGGTCATCCGGGCGATGCTGCGGGAATTTCAGGGCGGGATCATCAGCGTCTCCCACGACCGGCGGTTTATCGCCGAGGTGGCGGAAAGCGTCTACCGGCTGGATGAGACGGGGCTGGAATATGTCGATAAGGAAACGGTGATCCGGTAATGCGGGTGACCGTCCGGCCGCGGCCGTCCCATCAAATTGTATATCCGCTTTTTTCACCGGCAGTTTCCCACTGCCGGTTTGTTTTTGCCTGCGGAAAACCGGCCGCAGCGGCAGAACTATGAATTTTTTGTAAACTTTATTCCATTTTTGCAGCAATTCCGCCTATTGATCTGTTATTAGGGTAAGTAGCAGAAAAAGGAAATTTCCCGATCGTGAAAAGGGATCCAAATCAGACAGGAGTGAAACCAGATGAAAAAGACGGCAAAAAAACTTGCAGCCGCCCTGCTGCTGGCGTCGGTAAGCCTCGCGGCGCTCCCGGCGGCTATGCCGGCGGCAGCGGGACCCGCCCCGGCGGCCGCATCCGGGAACCTCGGGAGCGGCTTTAAATGGAAGTGGGAGGCGGATACCGGGACGCTCACCATCACCGGCCGGGGTGAGATCCCCGAAAACCTCTCCCGCCTGCCGGAAATCCCGGAAGGCGGGGTAAAGACCCTCGTCATCGGCAAAAATGTCACGGACGCGTCGGTGCTGACCAGCGTCTTCCAGGAGATCAAGCCCACCGAGGCCTTCATCGTCGAAGAAGGGAACCAGTACCTCTCGGCATCGGGCGGCGGCCTCTATTCGGCCGACGGCAAGACCCTCATCAGCTACGCCACCGGCGTCCCCGACATCGTCATCCCGGACGGGGTGGAAGTGGTCGGGCCCTACGCTTTTTTGGACTGCCTGCCCGACTCGATCATCCTGCCGGAGAGCGTGACCACCCTCGACCCCGACACCTTCAGCGCGATGGGCGAATGCGGGCCGGTCGGCATCGTCATCCCGGAATCGGTCGAGTCGATCGGCTACCGTGCGTCGAAAGCGGACGTGTATATGTTCCAGCCGTTTTTCTTCTATATGCGGGAGGGCGAAATGCGCTGCACCTGGTCGAGTGCCGGCGACCATGTCCCGATGCTGATCGAGGCGTGGGAGCACCTCGGCTTCCGGACGCCGGAGGAAATCTACGCGGGGCTGTCGGAACCCGCCTCCTACGGCCTGCGCACCTTCTACGCCGAGGGCACCGACCACACCCCCTACACCTTCTTCATCACCAAAGAGGGAATTTATGACCAGATCGGCTGGGTATACGACGGGGAAAAGGTCTACGGCACCTACATCGAACACGGCGCCTACCTCGCAAAAGTGGACGGCATGGAGCGTTATCCCTCTTCTGACAGCGGCTACCGGGAAGCCTGGTTTGCCTTCAACGCCGATTATTCCCTCCGCAACCCGCCCCTCGACCTGATGGTTGTCACCACCGAGTCGCTGACCCCCATCTCCCTCTCGGAAGCCACCGGCGGGAAAGGCGTCTGCACCGGCCCCGACACCGGCTTCCGGGGGCTTGTCTACCGCGGTGAGAAAGCCTACATCTACGACGACAACGGCCAGATGCAGAAAAGCGGCTGGTACGAGGCGGACGGGGACTGGTATTACCTGAATGACTACGGCGCGGGGGCCGTCAGCTGCTGGCGGGACGGGACTGACGGCTCTCCCCGCTACCTCAAAGCCGACGGCAAAATGGCCCGGAACGAGTGGATCGAGGACTACGGGAACTGGTACTATCTCGGCCTTGACGGCACACCCTTCACCGGCGCCCGGACGCTGGACGGCAAAGAATACCGTTTTGACGAAAATGGCGTCCTTCTTTCCGGCGAGCCGGGATAAAATACTTAAAATTCCGCAACAGTTTGCGGCGTTTTATACACTTATTGTACAGAGGGCTGAAAAGCCCCAAAAACCCCCGAAAGGAGAAATGTTCGATGAAACGAAGCGTAAAGATTCTGGTATCGGCCCTACTGCTGGCGTCGATGGGTTTGACGATGGTACCGGCGGTGACTCCGGCGGTGACGGAGACCGTTTCGGCCGCCTCTAATGTGTCGCTGGTCGGGCGGTTGGAAAACGGCTTTGAATGGTCGTGGGACGAGAGCACCGGCACCGTCACAATCGAAGGGGAAGGCCTCCTCCCGGCCGACCTCTCGCGGATGGTCAGCGTTACCGGCAGCTCCCCCGACACCCTGATTCTCGGGGACGGCGTCACCGGCTTCTCGGATAACACGACCGCCCTCTCCCCCGGCACCCTCGTCCTCGGGGCAAAGTTTTCGGACACCGACTTTACCTCGATTAAGCCGACCGAAGGCTTTGAAGTTTCGATGCGGAACGGCAACTTCCTTGCCTATGACGGCGGGCTCTATTCAGTGAACGGCCAGACGCTCTACAGTTACGCGGCCGGGGATAAGAACGTCACCCTCCGCAATGGGACGCGGACGGTCGGCGATTACGCCTTCTATGGCTGTGAAGCTGAATCAATTGTCATTCCCGAGACGGTGACAGCAATCAGCAGTGACGCTTTCGACAACTTGGCATCTACCGGCGGTATCCCGATTATTCTGCCGACGGATACGATTTCACTTGGATATGCCCCCAATGGCTTTAGCAGCAATGACCTTGAACCATATAAACTGGTATTCATTTTCAGGCGGGGCGATGAACTGGTCTGCGAAACGACGGATACACGGCAGGATATCGGGCCGCTTATCGCTGAAGCATGGAATAAAATCGGATGCCGGACGCCGGAAGAAGTATACAGCGGCGAAAGCACAACAGCTTACGGTTTTCGAGATGTGACAGCCGTAAAACGTAAGGGCAGCACCCAGACCATTTGGCTCAGCACCTTCTTTGTCACACGGAACGGCATTCAGAGCGGCTGGGTATATAACAATGGAAAAGTTTATTATATCCAGCTCGAAGAGCATCCACAGTTGATTCAGGCTGAGGGTAAATTTTATTATAACAGCTCCTCTGGCGGAACAAAATCAAAAATCTTTACCTTCTCGTCTGACGGTTCGCTGATTGACCCGCCGTCTGATATGATGGTTGTGACTACCGATGGGACAAAATCTTCTTATTCCAGCCTGACGGGCGGCGGTTCTGAACCTGGTTCTGATTCCGGCAGCAGTTCCGGCTCCACATCCGGCTACCGCGGCCTCGTCTACCGGGGCGGCAAGGCCTACATCTACGACGACCGGGGCGAGATGCTCCATTCCGGCTGGTTCCAGGCGGAAGGGGACTGGTTCTACCTCAATGACTACGGCGCCGGCGTCGTCAAGTGCTGGCGGAACGGCGAGGACGGC
>CALXKG010000091.1 GCA_944388825.1 uncultured Clostridia bacterium
CCGGCAGGAAATACCGCTCCCGGAAGCCGCCGATCGTCTTCCCCAGCCGCTCCCCGCCGTCCAGCAGGTAGACCTGCGCCCACAGGTCCATCATCCCGTTCGGGGCCGGGGTGCCGGTCAGCTCGACAAGGCGGGAAATCCGGCTGCGGATCTTTTTCAACGCCTTAAACCGCTTGGACTGGGGGTTTTTAAAGCTGGATGACTCGTCCAGCACCACCATGTCAAACGGCCAGTCCTGCCGGTAGTACCCGACCAGCCAGTCGACATTGTCCCGGCTCATGACGTAGACGTCCGCCGGGGTGCAGAGGGCCTTCACCCGCTGCACCGCCGTTCCCATTACCCGGGAGAACCGCAGGAGGCGCAGGTGGTCCCACTTATCGGCCTCCGCCTCCCAGGTAGCCTCGGCGACCTTTTTGGGGGCGATGATCAGGGCCTTCCGGATGGCGAAGCGGTTATACCGCAGGTCGTTGATGGCCGTCAGCGTGACGGCTGTCTTGCCCAACCCCATGTCGAGGAAGAGGCCGACCGCTTTGTCCTCGATGATCCGGCGGATACAGTAGTTCTGGTAGGGGTGGGGGTTAAACTGCACCGGGACCGCCTCCCATCTGCCGGGCCACCCGGTCGGCCCACTCTTTCGAGTCGACGACGAAGACGGCGCAGCCCATCCCCCGCAGCCTGCCCATCTGCATCCGCTGTAACGGCCTCGGTTTCCCGCCGGGGGCCTTCAGCTCGGCGAAGGCGACCCGGCCGCCCGGGGCGACGATCAGCCGGTCGGGCACCCCGGCGTTCCCCGGCGAAACGAATTTGTAGGTGAGGCACCCCGCCTCCTGCAGCTTCCGGCAGAAGTACCGTTCCAGTTCCGATTCCCGCATATGTCCTCCTGTTCTGCGCGGCGGCAGCTTTGACAACAGCCTCGCGCGCGCGTATGTTTATACTGAAATCAAGGGTAATCAAGGGCCTATATCAGCCTTGTTTTTCTTCCTTTATACACTTTTAGAAGAATTGTTGTTGACATTGTTGACAAACGGGTTAAAGCCTGACCGCTACTGGGCTTTTTCGTCAACAGAGGATTGTTGACGGCCGTTGACATCGTTGACAGATGTGTCAACATCATGTTGACGCTTGTTGACTGTCGTTGTTGACAGCTCCAGACCTTTTCGAACGAACCCCCGGCCCCGGCCGTAGTGCGCTCCAAATCGGACGCCCGTCCGCCTCTCCCATCCGGGAAGAGATTCTAATATGGAATTGATCCGGTTGGCATCCCGCTTCTGCATTGTGTAACGATTTTCAAAGCACTCTTCCCAAATCTCTAAAGCGCATATTCGGTCCCGCGGCTGCAATGTCAGTTCACCTTTAAAACCGCCGCCATACCAAACCGACCTCTTTTTAGCGTCCCATTTGAGCCAGTCCTGCGGTACAGGCGTATTGAGAAACGCCTCTACCTGCCCCTGCAGCGGGTCCACCTCCGCGTGAAGTTCCCGCCGGGTTTCGGCGACCGCTTCCAAAAATGCTGGCAGAATAAGCGGTTCCCCGGCCTTATACCGGACGACCGCCTCCGCCCAGATCTGGTCTACCTCCCCCGGCAGGTCGCGGAAGATGTTTTTAACCGGTGTCCCGGCTCCGGCGTCCACCGGCCAGAACCGGCGGTTGCCGGTTGTATCCCGCAGGTAGTCGGGATTATTGGTCGTGCCGAAAAAGACGCATTGACGCGGATGGGCCTTGCTCCGCCGGGCGTAGGGGGAGCGGTAGCGGTCGACCGTCTTGCTGAGGAACCCTTTGATGACGTTCAGCTCCGACTTTTGCAGCGCCCCCAGTTCCCCGACCTCGATGAGCCAGAGCCCCTGCAAGTTTTCGGCGGCATCCTTCCCCTCGAAAGACTCGACCGTACCGGCCCACTGCCGTCCGAGGATCAGGACAAAGGTCGTTTTCCCGATCCCCTGCCCGCCGCAGATGACAGTCATCGTATCAAACTTGACCCCGGGATTCATCACCCGGGCGACTGCCGCCGTAAAGGCCTTTCTGGCGATCGCCCGGGTGTAATCGGAGTCCTCCGCGCCGAGGTAGTCGATGTAAAGGGTATCCAGCCTCGGCACCCCGTCCCAGCTGAGGTTGTTTAAATAGTCCCGCACCGGGTGGAAACTCTGCCGCTCGGCCGCCTGTAAAAAAGCATCGTCGATCACCTCCCGGCTGCGGAAGCCAAGGAACCGCTCGATGTAGTCCCGGAGCCCCGCGTCGTCGGCGTCCGACCATTCAAATTCCCCTTCGGCTCCGTCCCGCCCGCTCCAGGGCAGCGGCGCGATCCCGACAATCCGGTCGGCGAAGAGGTCGCGGCGGATGCGCCCCTTCAGTTCCCGCTTGCAGAGAAGGGTCAACAGGACGTTTTTGGTCGTCTTTTTGATCTTACCCTCGGCTTCCCGGTCCAGCTGCCGCATCCAGCCGGTGTCCTCCGGCTCCTGCCCCGCCGCGTCCAAAGGCGCGAAGGCGTCCGAGACCTTCCCCAGCCGCTCCCGGTCGAGCGCCTCCCGGACAGCGGGGATCCCGGCGGCGAACCCGGCCATCGCCTTAAAAGAGGGCAGGTTGTGGGCAGGCGTCCCCGGCTTTGCCTCCTCGTCCAGCCCGCCGTATTTGTGCAGCCGCACCAGGTCGAAGGCGTTCACCAGCATCCCGCCGCAGGGGTCGGTCGCGTGGTGGCTGTATAGGAACTTCCCGTCGTCGTACACCACCGCCCCGCCGGTCGTCGAGCCGCCGGAGAAGGTGTAGCGCCCCTCGCCGCAGGGCTCGTACACCCCGGGGAGCAGCTCATCAATCGCCCGGATGACGTCATATTCCCGGCAGAAGGCGCCGACGACGCCGGCCTTTTCCTCCGGGTCCTGCTGGGTCTTCGCCAGACGCTCCCGGGCCTTTTCAGCCCCCGGCGGCTGCGGCCAGCTGCCGACGTCCCGCCAGTCGGCGTACTGGGCGAGCACCCCGTCGGCCGCGAGGAAAGGCCTGTCCGCCCAATCCCATATGTATTCGGCGTCCGCTGAGCAGGAGGGCCAGTACATCAGCCGCGACGCCTCAAAGGTGGTGGGGTCGAAGGGCATGAGGGAGGGGTCGATGTAGCTGGCGGCCTTCCGGGCGACCGGTTCATACTCTTCCGCCGTCACCGTCCGGTCGAGCGGCAGCAGTACCCGCAGCCGCGGGGCCGCCGGCGCATGCTTCCGGGTCGAATAGACGCAGTAGCCGCAGCCGAGGCCGGAGAGCGCCGCCAAAATCTTCCCGGCCCCGCCCGGCTCCACCCGGTCGAGGTCGAGGGTCACGACGTCCCGGCCTGTGACGGCCGACGCCTTCCGCCTCCGCCCGGAAATCGTCCCGGCGACAAAGCCGCCGACATCCTTGAGGGCGTCCTGCCGGGATTTCGGGAGGGCCATATATTCCGCCTGGGTTTCGGTCCCCCGCGACGGGATTTTCAGCTTTTCCCACAACTCGGAGACCCGCATCTCCTGCGGCTGCCAGTCGGTCGCTTTCCGGCTGGCGCCAACGGTGATATGGATTTTGCGGTCGTAAACCAAGATACCCCTCCTAATCTTTCTTAAAGTAGTGGTCGGTCCAGCCCTCCGCCTTCAGCGGCAGCCCCGGCGCCCAGCTGACCGGCGCGCCCATAATCCGGGCGATGTCGCGCAATTGCGCCCCGTTGGATTCTGCGTCCCCCAGGTCTTCCGCCTCGACGACCACTTCGTCGTGGATGTGGAAGACGACCGGGTACCCCGCCGCCTCCAGCCGCTCAACCGCTTCCGCGAGGATATCCCGGGCGGTCGCCTGGACGATATTCTCGGTGAGTTTCCCGCCCCAGGTGTCGAGGCATTCCCACCGGCGGCTGGACTGCTGGACGCCCCAGTAGGTGACGGCCTCCCCAAACTTCCCCGCCCCGATGCCGGGATGGGCATAGTAGAGGCTCCGTCCTGAAGGGAGGGCTGCCGTCAGGAACACCTGCCCGTCCGCCGACCCCTGGAGAGAAAACTGGACCCGCCCCGCGGCATTCGGCCGGCCGGTACGGAGGGTCTGGAGGGCGGCCCCCTCTACCTTTTTCCAGTAGCGGCAGATGTTCGGGTTTGCTTCCCGCCAGCGGCGGACGATCTCCGGCAGTTCCTCTTCGGCAAGGCCCATTTTAAGGGCGCCCATGTTGATGAGCGCCCCGGCGTTCCCGCCGAACCCCAGCGCCAATGTCGCGACCTTGCCCTTCTGGCGGAGGGCGTATTCCGGGTTCCCTTTCCGGATCCGGTCGATCGGGACGCCGAACATCTGGGAGGCGGTCGCCTCGTAGATCTTCCCGTGGCTCCGGAAAACCTCCAGCACCCACTCTTCCCCGGCGAGCCAGGCGACCACCCGGGCCTCGATGGCGGAGAAGTCGGCGTCCGCGAAGATCTTCCCCGGTCCCGGCACCAGCGCTGTCCGGATAAGCTGGGAGAGGGCGTCCGGGACATTGCCGTAGAGGAGCCGCAGCGCCTCTTCCTTCCGCCCCTTGACCAGTTCCCGGGCCAACGGCACCGGCGAGAGGTAGGTCCGGGGGAGGTTCTGCACCTGGATGAGCCGGCCGGCCCAGCGCCCGGTACGGTTCGCGCCGTAAAATTGAAGAAGCCCCCGCGCCCGGCCGTCTTCCCCCATCGCCCGCTCCATCGCTTCATATTTGGAGGTGGAGGTCTTCCCCAGCTGCTGCCGCAGTTCCAGAACCCGGGACACCTTTTCATTCCCGACCCCGGCCGCCAGCAGCTGGGACACCGTATCTTTTTTCAGATCCTCCGGCGACTGGCCCTCCGGCAGCTCGCTTTGCAGCCAGGAGAGCAGCTGGGCGCGGCTGCCGGGGTTTGCAATTCCGGTCAACCGCTGCGCCTCCTCGGTGAGCCGCCCTTTGACCTGCCGGTCGATCCAGAGCGCCCCGTCGATCAGTTCCCGGTCGAGGGCGACCCCGCGGGCGTTGATCAAAAGGTCGGTCTCCCACTGCTTCTGG
>CALXKG010000092.1 GCA_944388825.1 uncultured Clostridia bacterium
ACAAAATATGACACGATGTTTTAACCATTCTGCCCATCTTCATGAATTGTTCAGAAAATTATTTTGACAACAGAGGCTTTTCATGCTACAATTATAAATATACAAAACAAGCGCGGGACAGGGGCGACCCTCTCCCGAATATCTTCAAAGGGGTAGTATGACTTATGAAAATGAAGATTCTGTTCACGCAGAAAAAAGAAGGCAAAAAGGACAATCCTGAGCTGATCGGCGATTACCTTTCCCGTGTCTACAAAGTAAAGGGCGACAAGGTCCCCCCCGCATACCCTTGCGAGAGCGAGATCCTCGTTATCCTCTGCTTTGAAAACTACGGCAAGATCGACCCGAAGCTGGTCAAATTCTGCCAGGACCTGTCCACCGCCCGCGCCCACAACGTCGCGCTGATCGTCCTCTCCAAGGACGGCTCCACCGACGCCGGCGAGCTCACCGGCATCTTCAAGCAGAACGGCGTCAACGTCGCCGGTTCCTGCGGCATCGCGGTCGCCCACAGCCTGTTCGGCTCCAAGCATGTCACCGAAGCCGACACCCAGAAGGCCAAGGCGTTCTGCGACGAGATGATCGGCAAGCTGTTCGATCCTTCTGCGCTGAACTGATCCGGACATTCAAAGTCACAAAAGGCGGCGTTCCGAATGGGACGCCGCCTTTTATAGCCGCATAAACCCGCTCTTCCGGGCCCTGCAGCCCCCGGAGAGCGGGTTTTGTTTTTTAAAGGGAAGTTTCCCCGTCTTTGGCCGGAACGGCTTCCATGCCGTTTCCAGCCCCATAGAGCGGCGGCTTTGCCATCCCCGGCTTCCGTCCCCAGGTGAACAGCACCCCGGCGCAGAGGGCGGTAAAAGGCGCGACGGTGACCAGACCGAAGGAGCCGATGACCGTATGGATCAGCTCGGCCGCCACATACTTGTAGTTGAGCATCTGGTCGACCGGCGTCCCCTGGGCCATAAACACCATCAAAAGGGCGATATACCCGCCCGAATAGGCAAACAGCAGCGTCGTCGTCATCGTCCCCATCGCGTTGCGGCCGACTGTCAGCCCCGAGCCCACCGCCTCTTTCCAGAGGAGGTCGGGCCGCTTTTCGGTGACTTCATGCACCGCCGACGCGATATCGACCGACAGGTCCATGACCGCCCCCGACGCGCCGATGAAGATGGACGCCATATAGATCTGGGTGAGGTTTAAATCCTGATAGCCGGAATAAAGCAGGCTCTCGGAGTAGGACATGACCGCCCCGTGGATCTTAAACAGGTCGGTGAAGACGACCCCCAGCACGCTGGTGACCAGGATCCCGAGAAAACACCCCGACACCGCCGCCGCACACCGCCGATCAAACCCGTAGACCAGCCCGACGATCATGACCGTCAGAAACAGCGTGACGGCAAGCCCCAGCCAGATCGGGTTCCATCCCTGCAGGTAAAAGGGCACCAGCAGTTTCCAGAGGCAGAGGATGGTCAGCACGAAGGACGCGATCGCCCGCACCCCCGTCCTGCCGGCAAACAGGATGAGGAAGGCCGCGAAGACCGCCCCCATCAGCAGTTCCCAGTTTAAGCGGTAATGGTCGGTCATCGTGACCGACAGAATCTCCTCCCCCTGGTGGCTGACGACGACCATCGCCATATCGCCGGGGGCAAAGATCTTGTCCTGCTCCAACGAACCGTTTAACAGATTGACCCCGTCGGCCTCGGCCCCTTTAAACATCCCTTCCGCGATCCGGAGGCGGCAGCGCTGTTCCCCCGACCGGACCAGCCCGGTGTCCACAATCGCAGAATCATCCACCGCAAGCACCTCCGCCTTGACCCGCTCGGCCCCCTGGTAATCGGCCGCCCCTTCAAACCCGGTCGGCAGGAAGATGAGGACGGCGATCGCCGCGAGGCAGACTATCAGCGGCGCATTGTACCGCAGCCATTCTTTGGAGAATATTTTCTTTTGCATATCCGTATAGGCTCCTTCAGGTATCCGCTTTTATTTTTACGAAAAGGAAAACAGCTTTCGATTGTTTTTCCTACTCCTTCCGGCACATCCGCGGCCGGGGTTCGTGTCTTCCGAAAAGTTGTATTGTCAACCCAATCATTTAATGGAGAAATGCGCAGCATTTCAAACCGCCATTTTTCATTCTTCAATCTTCATTTCCAGATAAGCCAACTCCCGCCCTTTGGGAGGACGGGAGCGGCTTACGGATATGAAAGAGTGAGAGATCAGGCGGAATTTTACTTGACCTTCAGCATCGCGGCCATCCGGTCGTAGATACCGGTGTTGTCGTAGTAGCCGTTAAACTCCTCCGCGCCGACGCCGTGGGCGAGGACCGCGACCGGCAGGCCGGTGTGGGAGTAGGAGGTGAAGCTGATGCCGGACTTGTTGTTGAGGATGTGGGTCAGGGTGACGCTCAGCGGCTCATAGGTGCCGTAGAGGACATACTCTTCCTGTTCATATGCGGAAGCGGCGGTGCCGTTGACGCTCTTCTCATAAGCGGCGCGGAGCTGTTCCATCTCGTATTCGGTCAGGACCATCTTATCGCTTTCGCTGCCGGAAGCCTTGAGGCCGAAGAGCCGTTCGACGTCCTTCAGGACGTTTTCAAAGCTGGTCTTGTTCTCTTTATAGCCGGCGACATAGTCTTCGTCGAACTTGGCAAAGGAGATCTTCTGGTTTTTAAGCAGGGTCAGATAGGTATCGTAGTCGGTGCCCGCAAAACCGATGGTCAAACCGCCGGTCTCATGGTCGCCGGTGACGACGATCAGGGTGTCCTTCGGATGCTCCTCGGCGAAGTCGATCGCGACCTGGACCGCGTCGGCAAACGCCTGGGTGTCGTGGATGGTGGAAGCGGCGTCGTTGGCGTGGCAGGCCCAGTCGATCTTGCCGCCTTCGCACATCATGAAGAAGCCGTCCTGATCGTCTTCCAGCACCTCGATGCCCTTTTCGACATGGTCGGCCAGCGACCACATATCATCGGTGCGGTCGAGCTCATAGGCCATCGCGTCGCCGTCGGCGAGGTTCTCGTCGATGCTGATGACCGGGCCTTCGGTGACCGCTTCCGCCTCGGCGGCGGTGTTGACGACGGTGTAGCCGGCCGCTTCCGCAAGGTCATAGAGGTTCTCGGAGCTGCCTTCCGGGCCGTCGGGCGAGAGCAGCCCGCCGCCGGCGAAGTACTCAAAGCCGGAATCGATCAGCTCAAGGCCGATGTCGTAGTAATCGTTGCGGCTGGCCTGATGTGCGTAGAAAGCCGCGGGGGTCGCGTGGTTTAAGTTTACGGAGGTGATGATGCCGACGCTCATCCCCTTCTGCTCATGGACCTTCTCGGCGATCGTCTCATAAGGCGTGGTGTAGTCCTCGCTCATGTTGATGGTGCCGGAATAGGTCTTGTGGCCGGTCGCGATCGAGGTGGCGGTGGAGGCGGAGTCGGGGGCGAAGCTGTTGGAATCATAGGTAACGGCGGAACCGGCCGCTTCAAAGTTCATGAAGTTTAAGTATTCCGGCCCGTCGAGGATCGCGCCGCCGTTGTCGTCCAGGCTGGGCTGGGCTTTAAAGTAATCCGCGTCGTTCAGCGCGCCGAGGTAGTCGGAAGTGGACTGGATCTGGGGATAGCTCATGCCGTCGCCGATGAACAGGAAGACGTACTTGGGGCTCTTGCCGCTGTATTTGTAGGCGGAAGCGGCCTGCACGCCGGAAGCCTTCATGGCGGTATCGGCGGCAGTCTGGGCTACGGTCTCCACCCCGGCAGACGAGCAGCTGCCGAGGACCGAAGCGGCTGTAAGCAGGGACAGCAGGACAGGAACGATCTTTTTCATAGGTTTCTCCTCCATGATGTGGTGTACAGTCGTAACTGGATTTTCGATATCCGACTGGACACCAGTATACCGGCCTGTTTTAAAAGGAAATCCAATCTTTTGACAAATTCATGTAAAATATCGGTAAGATGCAGAGAGAAAACACCTTTTGATCACCGGGCGGTCACTTTCCCGGCTTTTTTCAAAACAAAAGCCCCCGTACCCATAAGGGGCACAGGGGCTTTGGCACAGATCCGTGCGATTATTTGGTCTCGTCGTACTTATCCGCTTCGTCGTTCCAGGAGTAGAGCTTGCGCAGCTCGGCGCCGACCTTCTCCAGCTCATGGTCGGCCGCTTTGGCGCGGGCCGCCATAAAGTGGGCGCGGCCGCCGGCCTTGTTCTCGGTGATCCACTTGGAAGCGAAGGTGCCGTCCTGGATCTCGGCCAACACCTTCTTCATCTCCGCCTTGGTGGCGTCGGTGATCAGCCGTTTGCCGGTCTCGTAGTCGCCGAACTCGGCGGTGTCGGAGATCGAGTAGCGCATCATCGAGAAGCCGCCCTTGTAGATCAGGTCGACGATCAGCTTCATCTCGTGGATGCACTCGAAGTAGGCGTTCTCGGGGGCGTACCCGGCCTCGACCAGCGTCTCGAAGCCGGCGGTCATCAGGGCGGTGACGCCGCCGCAGAGGACGCACTGCTCGCCGAACAGGTCGGTCTCGGTCTCGATCTTGAAGGTGGTCTCGAGGACGCCGGCGCGGGCGCCGCCGATGCCGGCCGCGTAGGCCAGGCCGTTATCCAGCGCATGGCCGGTGTAGTCCTGATAGATGGCGATCAGGTCCGGGACGCCGTGGCCCTCCAGGTATTCGGAGCGGACGGTGTGGCCGGGGCCCTTCGGGGCGATCATGATGACGTCGACGTTGGCGGGCGGGACGATCTGTTTGAAGTGGATGTTAAAGCCGTGGGCAAACGCCAGCGTCTTCCCTTCGGTCAGGTAGGGGGCGATGTCCTTCTTGTACATATCCGCCTGCTTTTCGTCGGGGATGAGGATCATGATGATATCGGAAGCCTTGGTCGCTTCGGCGACGGACATGACGGTCAGGCCGGCCTTTTTGGCCTTCTCCGCCGACTTGGAACCCTCGTAAAGGCCGACGACGACGTCGACGCCGGAATCCCGCAGGTTGAGCGCATGGGCGTGGCCCTGGGAGCCGTAGCCGATGACGGCGACCTTTTTGCCGTCGAGAGCGTGGATGTCGCAGTCCTTCTGATAATAAATTTTCACTGCCATGATGATTTCCTCCTGAAATATTGGTAATATGGACAATGTATGGCGAAGCTGGTTTTCCGCCAGCTAGGTTGCAGGTCAAATGGGGGCGTTTATACATTAAACGACTCGTTGCCCTTTTCCAGCGCGATCGAACCGGTCCGGATCACCTGTTTGAGCCCATAGGGCCGGACGATATCCAAAAGGTTCTCCAGCCGCTCGGTGGTGTTGCAGCATTCGATGGTCATCGAATTGCGGGTGATATCGGCGATCCGCGCGCCGTACATATCGGCCAGCTCCTTGATCTCCTGCCGGGTCTGGGCGGTGGCGTTGACCTTGATCAGCATCAGCTCCCGGGAGATCAGCTCGTCGGGCAGGAAGTCCTTGACCTTGATGACGTCGATGAGTTTGTTCAGCTGCTTCTCGATCTGCTCGATGGCGTTTTCCTTGTCGTCGACGACGATTGTGATGCAGGAAACCCGCGGGTCGGCGGTGGTGCCGACGGCGAGGGAGTCGATGTTGAAGCCCCGCCGGGCGAACAGCCCCGACACCCGGGACAGGACGCCGGCCTGGTTTTCAACGAGTACCGAAAGGGTATGTTTCATAGGCGCCCTCCTTTACAGGGTCGGTTCCAGCGGGTCGACGATGACTTCCAGGAGGAAGGGCCCGTCGGTCCGCAGCATACTGTCCACCGCGATCTCCACCTGATCGTCCAGATGGATCCGGGCGGAGGGAATGTTATAGGCTTCCGCCAGTTTGGCAAAGTCCGGGCTGCCGTCCAGGAAGACGGCGGTCAGGTTGTTGTCCCAGGCGACCGCCTGGTGCTCTCTGACCATCCCGAGGCGGTTGTTGGTAAAGACGACCGTCTTGACGGGGATCCCGTGCTGGATCTCGGTCGCCAGCTCCATGAAGCACATCTGGAACGACCCGTCCCCGCAGACCGACACCGTCATCCGTCCGGGACAGGCGGCCTTCGCGCCGATGGCACAGGGGAGCGAGTACCCCATCGTCCCCATCCCGCCGGAGGTGAGGAACCGCCCGTGTTTGACCGAATACTCGTTGGCGGCCCACATCTGGTTCTGCCCGACGTCGGCGACGACAATCGCGTCCTCCGGCAGCTTCTGGTAAAGGGCGTGCATAAAGAGCTTGGGGTTGACATACCCCTTCCGCTCAGAATAGTCGGGACGGTAAGCCTTCTTATGGGCTTCCAGCTCCTCCAGCCATTCCCCCCAGCCGCTGCCGTCGATATGGGGCCCCTCTTCCTTTTCGCAGGCCGCCTCGGCCAGCTGGCCGAGGATCATCCGGATGTCCCCGACCACCGGGATGTCCACCCCGATGTTCTTGCCGATTTCGGCCGGGTCGATGTCCATATGGATGATCGTCTTCTGTTTGGAGAGGGTCGCGGGACTGGGGATCGTCCGGTCGGCGACCCGGGCGCCGCAGAGGATTAAAACGTCCGCGTGGTTGACCGCGAAGTTCGCGGGCGGCAGCCCGTGCATCCCGATCATCCCCATCCGCAGCGGGTCGTCGGCATTGAGCGCCCCAATCCCCATCAGGGTGTTGAC
>CALXKG010000093.1 GCA_944388825.1 uncultured Clostridia bacterium
AAGCCTACCCGGATATGTGGCCGGTCGCCGTCTCGGCGGGCGAGAACATCCGCAACTGGGGCTGGGACCCGCTGGGCGACGACACCGTCAACCTGGGCGTCCTGGTCGACCCCACCGACCCGACCGTCGGGAACCTCTATGAATCCGACCTGTACATCGACCTGGCCAACGAAATGTACAGCTGGATGAACGAGGGCCTCATCCAGGCGGACGCCGTCAACACCACCGAGACCGCCACCACCCTGATGACCGCCGGCACCGCGTTCGGCTACTTCACCAACTTAAAGCCCGGCTATGACGAGGAGAACTCCTCCTCCCTCGGCTATGAGATCGAGTCGGTCGACATCATCCCGGCGCTGGCCTGCACCAACAACGTCTCCCGCGCGACCTGGACCATCTCCAGCGGCTGCGACAACCCCGAGGCGGCGATGAAGGTCTTAAACGAGCTCTACACCAACCCCGAGCTCAGCAACCTCTATATGTACGGCATCGAAGGCACCCATTATAAAGTCCTGGAAGAGGGCGGCGCCTCCAACGGCCAGGATATCATCACCTGGGCGGACGGCCTGGACGCCTCTACCTCCAACTACGCCAAATCCGGCACCTGGATCATGCCCAACCAGTTTATCGGCAACGTCTGGGAAGGCAGCCCGGCGGATGTCTGGGACCAGCAGCGGGAGTTCAACAACACCGCCCAGAAGTCGGTCGCTTTCGGCTTCACCTATGACTCGCTCGCGGTCACCAACGAAGTCACCGCCTGCACCAACGTCGTCTCCAAGTACCACAAGGCGCTGCTCTGCGGCGCGCTCGACCCGGCGACCACCATCGACCAGTTCAACGCCGAGCTGGACGCGGCGGGCCTGGACAAGATCATCGAGGCGAAGCAGACCCAGCTGGACGCCTGGCTGGAAACCCAGGGCTGATCCCACATTCCTCTTATCATCCATAACAAGCTGATTTGACAGATCAGGGGATACCGGCGCGGTATCCCCCTTTCTGTAACCAAGGAGGAACCCCTATGCATGAAAACCCCAAGCCCGGACGGGCGCACCTGATGGCGCGGGTCCGGCACAACGTCCCCCTTTACCTGATGTTCCTGCCGGGGGCGCTCTACCTGCTCATCAACAACTACATCCCGATGGCGGGGCTGATCATCGCCTTTAAGCAGGTCAACTGGAACAAGGGCCTGCTGGCCAGCCCCTGGGTCGGCTTTTCCAACTTCGAGTACCTCTTCACCACCAGCGACGCCTGGGTCATCACCCGCAACACACTGGGGTATAACCTCGTTTTCATCGTGGTGGGGACAATTATCGCGATCTCCGTCGCGATCCTGTTAAACGAGATCAGCCGGATGGCCCTGAAAAAGACCTACCAGACGATCATCCTGCTGCCCTACCTTATTTCGATGGTCGTCGTCAGCTACCTGGTCTACGCGCTGCTCTCGAGCGAGAACGGGTTTGTCAACCTAAGCCTTCTGGAGCCGCTGGGGATCGAGGGGATCAGCTGGTACACCGAACCGAAATACTGGCCTGTCATCCTCACCATCACCTATATCTGGAAGACCTTCGGCTACAACTGCATCCTCTACTACGCGACGCTGGTCGGCATCGACCGCGGCTACTATGAGGCGGCGGTCATCGACGGCGCCAACCGCTGGCAGCAGATCTGGAACATCACCCTGCCGGAGCTGGTCCCGACCATCATCACCCTGACGCTGATGAGCATCGGCAAGATCTTCTACTCCGACTTCGGCCTCTTCTACCAGGTGCCGATGGATTCCGGCCCCCTCTACGACGTCACCAACACGATCGACACCTACGTCTACAGAGGGCTTATCCGGTTAAACAACGTCGGGATGTCCTCGGCGGCCGGCTTCTACCAGTCGATCCTCGGGTTTATCCTCGTGCTGCTTGCGAACTTTGCCGTCCGTAAAATCAGCGCCGAGAACGCGCTGTTCTAAGGAGGGAGACACACTATGGTTGAAAAGAAAAGCTGTTTCCAGCTGGTCGCGAACATCATCATGGCGCTGCTGGCGCTCTGCTGCCTCTTCCCCTTCCTCCTGCTGGTCATGTCCTCCCTGACCGATGAGAACACGCTGATCCGGGAGGGGTATTCGATCCTCCCCAAGCAGTTCGGGCTGGACTCCTACGCCTATATGTGGCGCAACGCCGACAAGATCGGCCGCGCCTACCTCATCACCATCTTTGTGACGGCGGTCGGGACGGTGGCCAGTATGCTGCTGACGGTGCTGATGGCCTACCCCCTCTCCCGGCGGGAATTCTTCGGGCGGAACGTCTGCGCTTTCTACGTCTTCTTTACGATGCTCTTTAACGGCGGCCTGGTCCCGACCTATATCATGTACACCCGCTACCTGCACATCAAGAACACCCTCTGGGCGCTGCTGATCCCGTCGCTCCTGGTCAGCGCCTTCTACGTCATCATGATGCGCACCTACTTCAACACCAACATCCCCGAGGCGGTCATCGAAGCCGCCCGGATCGACGGGGCGGGCGAATGGCGGATCCTCTTTACGATCGTGCTGCCGATGAGCCTGCCGATGATCGCGACGATGGCGCTGCTGATCGGGCTGGGGTACTGGAACGACTGGAAAAACGGCCTGTACTACATCACCGACACCCGGCTCTATTCCATCCAGAATATGTTAAACCAGATGCTCAAGGACATCCAGTTCCTCAAATCCGGCGCGGACGCCTCGGCGGCCTCCGACCTCGCCCAGGATATGCCCAGCGTCGGCATCAAGATGGCGATCGCGGTCGTCGGCGCGCTGCCGATCATGATCGTCTACCCCTTCTTCCAGAAGTACTTTGTCAAGGGCATCACGATCGGCGCGGTCAAGGGCTGAGCCCGCTCCGCGGAGACCCATTTCCGTTGCAGACACGCGATACCCTGTAAAACCATACGAAAGGCGGAACCTGTCATGAAATCCGGCGCAACAATCTATTCCCTGATGGGGATGCTGCGGGAAGACTACTTCGGCACCCTCGAAAAGCTGGCCGCTACCGGCTGCAAGTACATCGAATACGTCGCAACGCCCACCGATGAAAACGGCGTCCCGGCGGCTTCCCCCGCCGAAATCGGCCGGCGGGTCAAAGAGATGGGGCTTACCCCCGTCTCCAGCCACGTCAAGTTCACCTCCGACCCCGACAGCATGAAGGCCACCATCGAGGAAAACCTCCAGATGGGCGCGCCCCGGCTGGTGCTCCCCTTCGCGCTGATGAACACCGCCGACGAGGTGAAGGCCCTTGCCGAGACCTGCAACGAGATGGGCCGCCGCTGCAAGGAAAACGGGCTGGAATTCTACTACCACAACCACTTCCAGGAGTTTGTCCCGATCGACGGCGCTCCCGCCCTCGACCTCTTCCTCGCCGAGACCGACCCGGCGCTGGTCCAGTTCCAGATGGACGCCTACTGGGTCAGGCGGGCGGGCTATGACCCGGTTGCGATGCTCGAACACCTCGGCCCCCGCTGCACGATGATCCACCAGAAAGACCTCTCCGCCGCCGCCGACCCCGTCAACCTCTACGAGGCGATCACGCCGCCCATCACCGACGACGCCTTTAAACAGCTGCGGGCGAAAGGGGCGATCAAAAACGGCGATTTTGTCGCGGTCGGCCGCGGCGTCCTCGATGTCCCCGGCATCGTCGCCAAGGCGAAAGAGCTGGGGTACGCCAAATACATCATCGTCGAGCTGGACAACCTAAACAGCGTCGAAGCGGTGGACGAGAGCCTCCGCTATTTAAACCGCCTGCTGTAAGCCATCTTCATCCCGGCCGGGGCTTTCCTCTCCTTACCCAGAGCGTACCCGGTACGCCCTTTCCCCGGCCGGACACCTATATCCAGCGGAAAAGCCCTCCCGATGCGGGAGGGCTTTTCCGCTGCCGGCGTTTAAACCGCGGCGCTGCCGTCGCCGCCGCCGTCCGGCGAAGATTCCGCCGGTTCCGTTTCAGACGGCTCCAGTTCCGGCCGGATGTCCTCGTCCACCCGCTCGGGGCGGAAGACTTCCATCGCCTCAAAGCTGTCAAACGTACACCCGACCCGCGCCCCCGGAAGGGTCAGCGACAGGGGGTAATGGGTCGTATCGTCCAGCAGCACCGCAAACGCCCCCGCGTCTGTCCCGCCGGTCACGCACCAGCCGCTCCCCGTTTCGGTGAGGGTCAGGGCGGCGGGGTCGGAAAGGGTGGAGAGGGCCTCCGACAGAACCGTCCCCAGATTCGCGCCCGGCATCGAATCCGGCTGGATCTCCAGCCCCTTGTACCGGACGGCCAGGCCCCCGCCCGGGACGGATGAAAAAGTAAGCCCCTCCAGATGCTCGGGGGCGGTCACCTCGACCAAACAGCTGTCCGCCGACCTGGTCAGCCGGGCGGTCAGGGAGAGGACGTCGTCCGTCTCGTCCGACAGGCCGACCGTCACCGACGCATCGGCTGCAAAGTCCCCCGCAAAAAGCGCCGCCACCTCTTCCGCCGCCGGTGGGGACGGGGCTGTTTCCCCGGCCGCCCCGCACCCGGACAGCAGCGCCGCGCCCATAACGGCGAGCGCCGCCAGCCATTTCCCTGCCCGTTTCATCCGCATCCCTCCAGAAAAACCGGTCTGTCCATACGACTGCATGGGAAAAGGTATGCGGGCGGGAGGCTGGATATGCCGGGTCACAGCAGCCGCCGGATGACGGGGGAAAGGAGCCCCATCAGGATAAGGGCGATCTTTTTCCCGACGGACGCTTCCCCAGACAGCATCGAAAAGTTGTCCGCGTCCGGCGGGATGACGAGGGAATCGGCCGCGGCGGCGGCCATCTCCCGTTCCAGCAGGTCGTGGAAAGAAGGGCTGTCGATCACCAGCATCAGTTCGGTATCCAGGTAGACGCTACGCATATCGTAGTTGAACGACCCGACCACCGACAGGGAATCGTCGATCAGGATGGTTTTGCAGTGGTAGGATTTACCGCCGTTATATTCCAGAAGCCGGACGCCGGCGTCGAGGCGGAAGGAAGACAGGGTCAGTCCCCGTCCGCCGGAGAGGCGGACGCAAAATACGCCCCCGCCGCCAGCACCGCGAAAAAAACCGGCTTTTTCATCCTGTTTCCCCCTTTTACCGGATAAACCGGCCGATCGCGTCCGAAAGGGCCGGGAGGGAGGACTTATCCCCCGTTTCGACCGCCTCCGCAACGCAGTGGTTGATATGGTCTTCCAAAATGATCTTGCCGATGTTGTGGACCGCCGAACGGACGGCGGCGATCTGGACCAGCAGCTCGGTACAGTCCCTTCCCGCCTCGACCATCGTGCGGATCGCCTCCAGGTGGCCGATCGCCCGGGAGAGCCGGTCGAGCACCTTTTTGGTTTCGGTATGGGAATGGGTATGGCCGGGTTCCATAAAAATTCCTTCTGAAATTGTGCAAAAAGTAAACCGGCAGCGTACATATCCCCCCCGGGGGGGATATGCACAGAATACCATACCCCGCCCGGTTCCGCAGCCCGCTTACTGTTATTTTGTATCTTTTCATAAATCGGAGGGATTTTTTTGGAACATCCTACAAACCGTGCCAAAAGCCCTTGCAATCTTCCGTTCA
>CALXKG010000094.1 GCA_944388825.1 uncultured Clostridia bacterium
GAAGATCTCCTTTGCCAAGTACGACTCCGACTATGTCGCCGCCTACAAGGAGAACAAGACCAGCTTCGAGACCGTCCTTTCGGACATCGAACGGCTCTTCGGCCTCAAGGCTTCCGGCAGCTCCACCTACAAGATGGTCCTGACCGATTACGAGATGGAACAGCTCCGTGCCGCTTATGAAAAGAGCATCAACGGCACCGCCGCTTCCGAGTATGAACAGGAAGAGTACGTCCTCTACGGCACCTACGAGCCCCTGAGCGTCACCATCACCCACATCCTCAACAACAAATCCGGCATCAGCTTCACCTCCTACTCCCACACCGGCCTGCCGGTCGCGGTCCTGGCCCATGGCGTCGGGGCGGAGGAGTTCAACGGCTACTACGACAACACCGGCATCTTTGACCGGATGGCCGCGATGCTGAAGGTTGATTAATCTTAACAGATCTCTCACTCTTTCATATCCGTAAGCCTCTCCCGTCCCGTCATGGGGCGGGAGTTGGCTTATCTGGGAATGAAAGCGGGGCCAAAGCGCCCTTTTTGCTGGGCTCTGTCCCGCGGGAACGGCGTTCGGCAAATCTGGGTCCAGGGGCCTTTGGCTCCTGGCGGTTTCCAAAGGCAGAGCCTTTGGTCCATCCAAGTGAAACTTGGCGAGTCCAGGCGAGGAGCCTGGTCGCTGCCTTAAGGGCAGCGAAATCAATATCATATGATGAAAGAAAAACGGATGCTTGAAGGAGTCTACACGGATATGCAAAAGAAAATATTCTCAAAAGATTGGCTGCGGTACAACGCGCCGGTGCTGGTCTGCCTCGCGGCGATCCTCATTCTGATCTTCCTGCCCACCGGGTTTGAAGGGGCGGTCGACTACCAGGGCACCGAACGGGTCCGGGCAGAGGTCCTCTCGGTCGACAACTCGACAATTGTCGACACCGGCCTGGTGCGGTCGGGGGAACAGCGCTGCCGCCTCCGGATTGAGGAGGGGATGTTTAAAGGGGTCGAGGCCGACGGGGTCAATATGCTCAATGGCTCGCTGGAACAGGACAAGATCTTCTACCCCGGCGACCAGACGATGGTCGTCGTCAGCCACCAGGGGGACACCATCCTGACCGTCACGATGACCGACCACTACCGGTTAAACTGGGAGCTGGTGATGGGGGCGGCCTTCGCCGTCTTCCTCATCCTCTTTGCCGGCAAGACGGGCCTCCGGGCGATCGGCGCCTTCGCGCTGACCATCCTCTGCCTCTGGAAACTGCTGGTGCCCTTCTACCTGCGGGGCTGGAACCCGATCTGGCTGGGGCTGGGGATTATCCTCTTCCTCACCGTCATGATCATCGGCCTGGTCTACGGGTTTGACAAGCGGTGCGCGGCGGCGGTTTCGGGGTCGTTTCTGGGGATCCTGGTCACCTGCCTCCTGGGCGTCTTCTTCACCGACCTCTTTAAAATCCACGGGGCGGTCATGTCCTACTCCGAGAGCCTCCTCTACTCGGGGTTCCAGGACTTAAACCTCACCCAGATCTACATGGCCTCCATCTTCATCGGCGCGTCCGGTGCGGTCATCGACCTGTCGGTCGACATCGCGTCGGCGGTGTACGAAGTCACCGAGAAGCGTCCCGACCTCCTCTGGAAAGAGGCGACCAAATCCGGCCTGACGGTCGGCCGCAACGCAATGGGGACGATGACGACGACCCTCCTGTTCGCCTACTCGGGCGGATACATCGCCCTTTTGATGGTCTTCATGGCCCAGGGGACGCCGATTGACCAGATGCTCAACTACAAGTATGTGGCGGCCGAGCTGATCCACACGGTTATCGGCTCCTTCGGGCTGGTCACCGTCGCGCCCTTTACCGCCCTCTGCTCTGGGATCCTGTTTACCTGGGGACGGAAGCCGGGAGCGGTCCAGGCGCCGCTCTATGCGGGCGGTGAGGCGGCCGGAGAAGCCGCCTCCGCCGCTAACAGCGAAGCAAAGTAATTTTCTCCATTGAAACGAAAAACCGCTCTCTGCGGGCTATAAGGCCCGGGAGAGCGGTTTTCTGACTGTCGAAAAACAAGTTTTGCGGAAACGTAAGAATCGGCGCTGGCGTTAACGTAACAAAGAAACGTGCGAAAAATCAAAAGTTTTACTCGATTTTTTTCAAAAAATCGCGGGAATGGAAGGGGCAGAGCCCCTTCCCAGGCGCTCAGTTACCGTACTCCCGAAACTGACCACAGCTTTGTCACTGATAACGAAGCGTGCGCAGCACCCAAAAAATACCCAAAAAAACTTTTTCGACAAACTGAAAACCGCTCTCTGCGGGCTATAAGGCCCAGGAGAGCGGTTTTTTTACTTATTTGAAAGTCATGCCGGCTGGCCGAGGGCCCGGAGGGCCTTCAGCGTTCCGTCCATGTTCTCGGCGTGCCAGCTGGAGATTTTCAGCCCGTCCATATACCAGCTGAGGACGCTGGAGGTGCGCCAGCCGCTCAGCTCCTTCTGCTGGGCGGTGAAGGCGATCACATCGGTACCGGTCGTGATGGTGATCCGGTCGTTCAGCATCTCCTCCGACACCTCGACCGAGCGGATGGCGGCATACGGGATTTCGAGGGTGACGGATTTTTCCAGCGTGCCGCTCAGTTTGCTGAAGGGAACCAGCACCAGTTCGTCCCGGCACATCTGGAGGACGTAGAACTCCATGCTGAAAAAGTTCGCGATGGCGGCGCTCAAATTTGCCGGCGCAAATTTGACGATGATGCCCCTGTCCTCGACCGGCTCAAAGCCGGCGTTTACCAGAATGTCCCGGACACGTTGTTCGTTTGCCATGATGTTGTTACCTCCTGGGGTTTGGAATGGTTTATCTGCAAAAGGCAATGTAGCCTGCGGCAGTCGGGTGGTCGGCGATGAGGGCGCCCTTTTCCCTCATAACATGGAAGGCAATCAGCAGGTCGCCCCCGGCGGCGATAAAGTTTACCAGCATGGCCACCACCGAAAAGGTTCCCGGGTAAACCGCCAGAAAGAGGGCGCTGCCCCCGCCGAGAATACAGAAAGGGAGCAGCGCCCCCAACAGGTACTGCCCCCGGCGGAGGGGGACGGTGCAGGCACAGCTGGGCATCAGGGCGCTGACGTTAAACCGGACAGCTTTCCAGCCCCTGCCGCTGGATACCGCCCAGCCGAGGCCATGGAGCAGCTCATGGGCAAAAACCGACAGGGCGAGGATCAAAACCAGGGCGATATAGAAGGATACCCCGGAGATGTCGATCAGGTGGGCCCGGTGGACAAGGGCCAGCCGGTAAACGACGAGCAGCAGGGCGGCAAAGGGCAAAGCGCAGACCAGACCTAAGCCGGTAGCCCTGCCGGCGGAAAAGGTGACGTCTTTCTCCCGGTAGCCGGCGTCCAGGAGGCGTTGCCGGAACGCGTGGAAATCTTCGCGGGCGGTTTGCTTTTGGGTCATAGCGGGTTCCTCCAATCTGTTTTCGGTTTGGCTTTACACCCAGATTATATACTATTCATTTCAAAAAGTCAAGTATTTCTTACATAAACAAAGAAAAATATTCCCGCCGGCCCTCCGGCGGGATTCACAGTCAGCGGAGCTTGCGCAAAATCAAAATAGAAAGGTCAGCCGTCAGGAAAAAGGCGTTGAAGACCAGCCGGACGGCGTTGGTATAGACAAGCGGGTCGCTGGTGACGGTATAGGTGAAAAGGGTCAGCAGGTTCATCCCGACAAACAGCGCGATGACGCCGTACAGGCAGGCCCTGCCGAGGATCCCCCGTCCATGTTCGTCCCGCCCCTCTTTGGAGAGGGCGTAGACGAGGAAGAAGATAAAGAGGGCGAAGACGAAAAAGAGGTTGATATATGAAAAAGTCATGTCGCAGAGCAGGCGGTAGATCAAATTCCCCATAGCGTTCCCTCCGTTAGCGGATCGGCAGTTTCCGGACGAGCAGGATGGCGGCGTCGGCGGTTAAAAGCACCGCCGAGTAGGCCAGCTGCATACAGCTGCGCATCCGGACGGGGTTTTCGCTCGCCCAATCGGTGAAGCCGCTTAACACGTTCATCGAGACAAACAGCATGATAAAGGCGGCCAGCGAGGCGATGGCCGTCACCTTCCGCCCCCGTTCGTCCCGGCCCTCCCGGGAGAAGAAGTAGAAGATGAAAAAGGCCAGCAGCAGAAAGCCGACAAAGCTGCTGACCTGAAGGGCGGTCTGGTTGTCGAAAAACAAGAGAAGCCAGGGTTCCATAGTTGATGTTCCTCCAAAAATAGGATGGCCGCTGCGGGGCGGAAAAGGCGTTCCCGGTTAAGTTTCCTCCCGGAAGTCAAAGAGGTCCTCGATCGTCACCCCGAAGACCTGGGCGATGCTGTACGCCAGCAGCATCGAAGGGTTGTAGCGGTTTTTCTCCAGCTGCATGATCGTCTGGCGGGAGACGCCGACCAGGTCGGCCAGCTCCTGCTGGGTCATCCGCCGGGTCGCCCGGTAGATATGGATTTTGCTGTCAAAGCTGTATCGATTCTTTTTTGCCACGCGCCCGCCGCCTTTCTGTATTGCGTATCCAGTATATCATATTTTAAAGGTTCCCACAACATTTTTGCCGCCGGTACGGGCATCATTTTTCGTTTTTATGGCATGGAATGTTTATTTCGCTGCCCTTATGGCAGCGACCAAGGGTCCCCCTTGGAGGGGGCCAAGTTTCACCCCAATGGACCAGGACCCTGGCGGGCCCTGGTCCCGCGCTGTCAGAAAAACGTGGTTTCGAGCTTGCGAGAAATGCCGGCCAATGCCGTATGGCCGGCAAACGTTTTTCTAGCTATCGCTTGCGATAGCGTGATGCAGGCCGTGTCACCCGTACCCACCGCATAAGACCGGCCGTGGAAGGCCGGTCTTCGGACGTCAATAGTTCGCTCGAAAAGTTCCAAAAATCCGCCTGCCCCCGCGCTCCCCCCACAGCAAAAGCCCCCGCGCGTCTCCGCACAGGGGCTTTCCAATCTATCAGACGTTTCCGCCGGAACTTATTTGGTCTCGTCGTACTTGTCCGCTTCGTCGTTCCAGGAGTAGAGCTTGCGCAGCTCGGCGCCGACCTTCTCCAGCTCGTGGTCGGCCGCTTTGGCGCGGGCCGCCATGAAGTGGGCGCGGCCGCCGGCCTTGTTCTCGGTGATCCACTTGGAGGCGAAGGTGCCGTCCTGGATCTCGGCGAGGACCTTCTTCATCTCCGCCTTGGTGGCGTCGGTGATCAGCCGCTTGCCGGTCTCGTAGTCGCCGAACTCGGCGGTGTCGGAGATCGAGTAGCGCATCATCGAGAAGCCGCCCTTGTAGATCAGGTCGACAATCAGCTTCATCTCATGGATGCACTCGAAGTAGGCGTTTTCAGGGGCATACCCGGCCTCGACCAGCGTCTCGAAGCCCGCGGTCATCAGGGCGGTGACACCGCCGCAGAGGACGCACTGTTCGCCGAACAGGTCGGTCTCGGTCTCGATCTTGAAGGTGGTCTCGAGGACGCCCGCTCTTGCGCCGCCGATGCCGGCCGCGTAGGCCAGGCCGTTATCCAGCGCATGGCCGGTGTAGTCCTGATAAATCGCGATCAGGTCGGGGACGCCGTGGCCTTCGAGGTATTCCGAACGGACGGTGTGGCCGGGGCCCTTCGGGGCGATCATGATGACGTCGACGTTTGCGGGCGGGACGATCTGCTTGAAGTGGATGTTAAAGCCGTGGGCGAACGCCAGGGTCTTGCCCTCAGTCAGATAGGGGGCGATGTCCTTCTTGTACATATCCGCCTGCTTCTCGTCGGGGATCAGGATCATGATGATGTCGGATGCCTTGGTCGCTTCCGGCACGGTCATGACGGTCAGGCCGGCCTTTCTGGCCTTCTCCGCGGACTTGGAGCCTTCGTAAAGGCCGACGACGACGTCGACGCCGGAGTCGCGCAGGTTCAGCGCATGGGCATGGCCCTGGGAGCCGAAGCCGATAACGGCAACCTTTTTGCCGTCGAGGGCGTGGATGTCACAGTCTTTCTGATAGTAGATTTTCACTGCCATGGGAATGTTCCTCCTCAAGATGTAGGTTGAAATTTTTATGGCGAAGCTGGTTTTGGCCAGCTAGGTTGCGCGTTGAAAGGTTTATACGTTAAACGACTCGTTGCCCTTTTCGAGGGCGATCGACCCGGTGCGGATCACCTGTTTGAGCCCATAGGGCCGGACGATGTCCAACAGGTTTTCCAGCCGCTCGGTGGTGTTGCAGCACTCGATGGTCATCGAATTCCGGGTGATGTCGACCAGCCTCGCGCCGTACATATCCGCCAGTTCTTTGATCTCCTGCCGGGTCTGGGCGGTGGCGTTGATCTTAATCATCATCAGCTCCCGGGAGATGATCTCGTCGGGGACAAAGTCCTTGACCTTGATGACGTCGATCAGCTTGTTCAGCTGCTTCTCAATCTGCTCGATGGCGTTTTCCTTGTCGTCGACGACGATCGTGATGCAGGAGACCCGCGGGTCGGCGGTGGTGCCGACGGCGAGGGAGTCGATGTTGAAGCCCCGCCTGGCAAACAGCCCCGACACCCGGGAGAGGACGCCGGCCTGGTTTTCAACAAGTACCGAAAGGGTATGTTTCATGCCGTTGCCTCCTTACAGCGTCGGTTCCAGCGGGTCGACGATGACTTCCAGCAGGAAAGGCCCGTCGGTCCGCAGCATACTGTCCACCGCGATCTCGATCTGCCCGTCTAAATGGATCCGCGCCGACGGGATATTATACGCCTCCGCCAGCTTGGCAAAGTCCGGGCTGCCGTCCAGAAAAACGGCGGTCAGGTTGTTGTCCCAGGCGACCGCCTGGTGCTCCCGGACCATCCCGAGGCGGTTGTTGGTAAAGACGACCGTCTTGACCGGGATGCGGTGCTGCACCTCGGTCGCCAGCTCCATCGAGCACATCTGGAACGCCCCGTCCCCGCAGACCGACACCGCCATCCGTTCCGGGCAGGCGGCCTTCGCGCCGATCGCGCAGGGGAGGGAATACCCCATCGTCCCCATCCCGCCGGAGGTGAGGAACCGCCCGTGGGTGACCGAATACTCGTTTGCCGCCCACATCTGGTTCTGCCCGACGTCGGCGACGACGATCGCGTCTTCCGGCAGCTTTTCCATCAGCGCGTGCATGAACAGCTTGGGGTTGACATACCCCTTCCGCTCGCGGTAATCGGGCTTGTACGCCTTTTTCTGGCCGTCCAGCTCGGCAAGCCACTCTTCCCAGCCGCTGCCGTCGATATGGGGGCCCGCCTCGTTTTCACAGGCGGCCTCGGTCAGCTGCTGCAAGATCATATTGATGTCCCCGACCACCGGGATATCCACCCCGATGTTCTTGCCGATCTCGGCCGGGTCGACGTCCATATGGATGATCGTCTTCCGTTTCGAAAGGGCGGCGGGGTTGGGGATCGTCCGGTCTGCGACCCGCGCGCCGCAGAGGATCAGCACGTCCGCCTGGCTCACCGCGTAGTTGGCGGGCGGCAGCCCGTGCATCCCGATCATCCCCATCCGCAGCGGGTCGTCGGCGTTTAAGGCACCGATGCCCATCAGCGTGTTGACGGCGGGGATCTTCGTCTTGTGGACAAAGTTCCGCAGCGCCTCTTCCGCCCCGCTGATGAAGATGCCGCCCCCGGCGACGATCAGCGGCTTTTTGGCTTTGGCGATCGCGGCGGCGGCTTTGTTGATCTGCCCGATATGCCCCCGGAAGCTGGGCTTATAGGAGCGGATGGACACCTTTTCGGGATAGGTAAAATCGACCTGCATCTTCTGCACGTCCATCGGGATGTCGATCAGCACCGGCCCCGGCCGCCCGGTACCGGCGATGTAAAAGGCCTCTTTCAGGATACGCCCGATCTGGCTCGGGTCCTTGACCAGGTAGCTGTGCTTGATAAACGCCTCGACCGAACCGGTGATGTCCACCTCCTGGAAGACGTCGCTGCCCAAAAGCGACGAGACCACCTGCCCGGTAATGACCACCAGCGGGATCGAATCCATATAGGCGGTCGAAATACCGGTGCTAAGGTTGGTGGCGCCGGGGCCGGAGGTCACGACGCAGACGCCGGGCTTGCCGGTCATCCGGGCGTAACCATTGGCGGCGTGGCCGGCGTTCTGTTCGGTCCGGACGAGGATATGCCGGATCGCCGTCCGGGAAAGGGCGTCGTAAAAGGGACAGATGGTCGCCCCCGGGTAACCGAAAATGGTCGTTACCCCCTCCGCCTCGAGACACCGGACCATCGCCTCCGCCACCGTCATGATCATCAGCAGCACCTCCCTGAAAATGGCTGTATGAAAACTTCACAGGTTGTATGATGTGTATCGTCTGGAAAAAGCCCTTCCGAAAAAGGGCTTACCGTTATTATAACACGCCCCGCCCAATTGTCAATAGGGCGCGGACAGATTTTTTGCCCTGCCGGGGCGGAAAAAGGGTTTTCCGGACGGACGCCTCACGTTTCCAGCATCGCTTTCACCTTCAGGACGGCGATCTGCGTCTTCGCGTCGAGGATCTCCCCCGCCATCACCCGCTCAAAAAGCGTCTGGAGCGGGACCCGTTCGACATTCAGGAACTCCCCGGGATCCAGATGCTGCTCCCCAAACGAAAGCCCCTTTGCAAGATAGATATGGATGACCTCGGTGTCGTAGGCGGGCGTCGGGTAGATCTTCCCGAGGTCGGTCCATTCCGCCGCTTCCGCCCCGATCTCTTCCTTCAGCTCCCGTTTGCCGCAGGAAAGCGGGTCTTCCCCATATTCCAGCTTGCCGGCCGGGATCTCGGTCAGCACCTTCCCCTGCGGGTACCGGAACTGCCGGACGGTAAACACCGTCCCGTCCTCCATCAGCGGCAGGATGCCGACCCCGCCGGGGTGCTGGATCACCTCCCGCCGCGCCGTCTGCCCGTCCGGCAGCCGGACCTGGTCCTCAAACAGGTGGACGACCCGTCCGTTAAAGATCTCTTCCCGGGAGAGCTGTACCTCCCGCATCTGTTCTTCCGTCATAGATACCATCCTTTTTGCGCATATTTGGGGTGCCGTGCACACTTCGCTTCAGGTGCAGCAGCCGAACGCTTTGACCCCGCTTATAGATTGGCGTTTTCATCTCCAAGTATCTGCATATGCCGCCGGTACCGACGCGGGATCTCGATATCCGCCCGGATGCCCAGCGTTTCCAACGCCTCGGAGATCGCCGCAAACCCATCCCGGTAAAAAGCGGCGATCCGCCGGCCCTTATCCGAAATCCCCTTATACCCCGCCGGGCATACAAATGTCCAGTCCGCCCCATCCGCGTCTGCCACCGCCCGAAAATAGCAGTCAATCGCCCGGCTGTCCCTGCTTACCAGACCTGCCTGGTGGGCGCGGTCCAGCAGGATATGGTGTTCGACCGCCTCATCCGCCGGGGAAACCAGCGCCGCCGTACCGTCAAACGGGATGAGCAGCAGCAGCGGTTCCCCGTCCCGCACCGCCGCTTCCACCATCTCTTTACCCGGGAAATACAAAATCTCCATCGCTTATTTCCTCCGGAAGACGACCAGCTTGCTGGCCGCGTAGTTAAAGACGACCACCAGCACATTGGACGCCAGCTTGACCGCTTTGTCGTTAAACAGCAGCCAGTCGGCGAACACCGCCATAACGAGGACGTCCAGCACCCCGCTCATCACCCGGGCGGTAAAAAACGACCCGGCCTCTTTGAAGATCGCTTTCCCCGCCGCCTTTGACCGGAAGACGAACCGGCGGTTGGTGCAGTAGGCGAAAACGACCGACAAGAACCAGGCGATGACCGTCGGGACGCCGGTATAGGCAAAAAAAGGGGAGATGATCAGATACGAGAGGTAGTTGACCGCCGTCGTCAAAACGCCGAACACCAGATAGGCGATCAGTTCCCGGTATTTCCGGCACAAACCGGCGATTTTTACAAGCAACTTGGACATTCCCTTCTTCCTTTCCTGTTCCATCCTAGCACAGCCCCCCGCAAAATGCAACGGGATTTTGTAAACAACCCGCCAAAATTGCTTTCCGCAAACCCGCACCCTTCCCCCTTTCCCCGCATACACTGCCCATAACCCCAAGAAAGGAGCGTCTGCCATGCCCACGACCCAATCCCCCCACGAGCTGCTCACCACCGCCTACAACCGCGCCCAGGCGGTGCGGTACGCCGACTACTGGGCCTACCGCCGCAACCCCAACTACGCCCAGTTTGACCAGCTCGGCGGCGACTGTACCAACTTCGTCTCCCAGGCGGTATTTTACGCCTGCGGGGTGATGAACTTCACCCCCGACTACGGCTGGTATTACATTTCTCTGGAAGACCGCTCCCCCGCCTGGAGCGGGGTGGAATTTTTCTGGGACTTCCTGACCACCAACCGCGGCCCCGGCCCCTACGGCCACGAGATCCCCCTCTCGGAGGTCTCCCCCGGCGACATCATCCAGATGGCGATCAAAGAGCCGGACCGCTACGGGCACACCGTTCTGGTGACCGGCCTTCTGTCCGACGCCCCCACCCCCGATTCCATCCTGATCGCCGCCCACGACCGGGACGCGGCCTGCCGCCCGGTCTCGACCTACGACTACGCGATGATCCGGGCAGCCCGGATCGACGGGGTGCGCTACCTGTCCGCCGCCACCGACTTCCCGACCTTCCGCTCGGCGCCGGTGGACGCCGCCCCGCCCGCCGGGACGGACGAAACAGGCGGCGAAGGCTTCTCCGCCCCGCCGGACGTCGGATAAAGGGATGAAAAAGAAAGAATGAAGAATGAAAAATTATGGATAGGCCGCTCTGCGGCTTCAGCTTGTCGATAAAGTCCTGTAAAAATAGAAAATAGGCTTTTCGATACGCACAAAAATTAAATCACATTTTTTCCGGCGGCATGTACGGCGGAAAAAATACCTTGATCGGGACAAGTGTCGACCGTAGGGAGGCATGCAGTCCCGATGTTATCCTGTCGAAAAACTTGTTTTTCGACAGTCTCAGGCCGCTCTGCGGCCTCCATATCCATTTCAACCAAAAAGGCACCCTGCTCAAAACAGGATGCCTTTTTGCTTATTCCGTCTGATTTTCCGGGGAAGGCGTTTCCGGTGACGCACCGGTTTCCCCGGCCGGTTCCCCGTCCGCTTCCGGCAGCGAAGCCGGCGCTGCGGGCGCCGCGGGAACCGGGGCATCCCCCTCGGCGGCCCGTTCCGCCGCCTCAAAGACCGTCTCGCCCGGCTTCGGCTGCGGGGGCTGGGCGGCCGCCTGATGGGCGGTCGTCGTGTCGTCGAGCAGTTCACCCTTCATCAGCTTGATGAACACCTCGCCCGAGACCTTTTCATGCTTCATCAGGTACTGGGCGACAATGTGCAGCTGGTCGATATGCTCGGTCAGGATCTGCTTGCAGGCGGCGTACGCCTTGCCGACGATGCTCCGCACCTCGCCGTCGATCTCGGCGGCGACCTCCTCCGAATAGTTGCGGGTGGTGCCGAGGTCCCGCCCGAGGAAGATCTCCCCGTCGTCCTGCCCGTAGACGATCGGCCCCAGCTTTTCGCTGAACCCGTACCGGGTGACCATCGACCGGGCGATCTTGCTGGCCCGCTCGATATCGTTGGACGCGCCGGTCGAGACGTCGGTGAAGATCAGTGCCTCGGCGACCCGGCCGCCCAGCAGGGTGATGATATTCTCTTCCATCTCCCGCCTGCCGACAAAGCTCTTGTCGTGCTCCGGCAGGGACATCGTATACCCGCCCGCCATGCCGCGGGGGATGATCGAGATCTCATGGACCGGGTCCTGGGTCGGGCAGTAGTAGGTGGTGATCGCGTGGCCCGCCTCATGATAGGCGGTCAGCCGGCGTTCCTTCTCGCTGATGACCTTCGAGCGCTTTTCGGGGCCCGCCACGACCTTGATCGTCGCCTCCTCGATATCCTCGTTGGTCAGCGCCTTATGGCCCTTGCGGGCGGCCAGGAGCGCCGCCTCGTTCATCAGGTTCTCCAGGTCCGCGCCGGTAAACCCGGCGGTCGTCTTGGCGATGACCCCGAGGTCGACGTCAAACCCCAGCGGCTTGTTGCGGGAGTGTACCTTGAGGATCTCTTCCCGCCCCTTGACGTCGGGGTAGTTGACGACGATCTGCCGGTCGAACCGTCCGGGGCGCAGCAGCGCCGGGTCGAGGATATCCCGCCGGTTGGTGGCGGCGATGACGACGATCCCCTCGTTGTTACTGAAGCCGTCCATCTCGACCAGCAGCTGGTTTAAGGTCTGTTCCCGTTCGTCGTGCCCGCCGCCCAGCCCGGCGCCGCGGTGGCGGCCGACGGCGTCGATCTCGTCGATGAAGATGATGGCCGGGGCGTTTTTCTTTGCCTGGTCAAACAGGTCGCGGACGCGGGAAGCGCCGACGCCGACAAACATCTCGACAAAGTCGGAACCGGAGATGGAGAAGAACGGCACCCCCGCCTCCCCGGCCACCGACCGGGCCAGCAGAGTCTTGCCGGTGCCGGGCGGGCCCATCAGCAGGACGCCTTTGGGGATCCGGGCGCCCAGGTCGTTGTACTTCTTCGGGTGCTTTAAGAAGTCGACGATCTCCCGGAGCTCTTCTTTTTCCTCATCCGCCCCCGCCACATCGGCGAAGGTGGTCTTTTTGCCGCTTTTGCCGTCCATTTTGACAAGGTTTGCCTTGCCGAACTGGTTCATCTTGCCGCCGCCGCTGGTCTGCTTGAACATGAAGTACCAAAGCGCCCCCATCGCGGCGATCATCAGGAGGTAGGGCACCAAACTCCACAGCCAGGTGTTGTCGGTCGCCTGGATCCAGTTGAACTCCATCCGGGCGTCCGGGTGCTCCTCGTTATACTGCTGCACATACGGTTCGATCGAGTCGAGGAAGTAGGAAGGGGCCGCGACCCGGTAGACAACGTTCTCCGAGCCGTCCGCCATCTCGAGGACCACCTCGTTGGACCCCAGGTCCAGCTCATAGGCCGAGACCTGCTGGTCCTCGAACATATAGAGGATCTCTGAATAGCTGTACTGTTTCGCCTCCGGCGTCAGCAGCCGCATCAGATAGGAAGACGAGATCAGGACAAAGACCACCACCGCGATTAAAATCACGATGGAAGCCCCGCGCTTTTTTGACAATCAAACCACTCCTTTCACCTTATCGGGCAGGCCGCCCGTTTTTTATTTTTCATAGACTTCCCGCTTCAGCACGCCGATATAAGGCAGGTTGCGGTAGTTCTGGTCATAGTCCAGCCCGTACCCGACGACGAATTCGTCGGGGATATCAAAGCAGGTGTAATCGGCGGAAAGCGGCACGACCCGCCGCTCCGGCTTATCCAGGAGGCAGGCGATCTTAATCGACGCCGTCCCCCGCTCCCGCAGGATATCGATGATCTTATACAGCGTCCGGCCCGAGTCGAGGATATCCTCGACGATCAGCAGGTCGACCCCCGTCAGGTCGACGTCCAGCCCCTTGTTGATCGTGACCGTCCCGCTGGAATCGGTCCCGGCCCCATAGCTGGAGACGCTTAAAAATTCGATCTTAAGCGGCAGGTCGATCGCCCGCATCAGGTCGGCCATAAAAGCGATCGAGCCCTTTAAGACGCTGACCAGCATCAGGTTCTTGCCCTTATAATCCCGGGTGATCTGGCGGCCCAGCGCCGTCACCTTTTCCCGTATTTCTTCTTCGGTCAGCAGGACCTGCCCGATATCCGCCCGCATATCCTCATTCATCGTGTTTTACGTCCTTTCTGTCCCGGCCCTCCGCCCGCAGGAAGAGGACGTCCTCTCCCCGGGGAAGGTAGCCTTCTCCCGTCCCGAAGCCTTCCAGCCAGACGATGTCGTTTCCCTTTGCCAGCACAAGCCGCGTCTCCCGCTCGGAATGGGGAAGGCGGGCCTCCTGGAAAAGTTTTTTCAGCGGCTTCCGCCCGCCCCGCCCCGGGAGCTTGATGCTGTCCCCCGGCCGTCTGGCGCGCAAAACCACATTATCCTTTATTGTAGCATAATCGACGCCGGAATATAATAATTTTTTATAAACTTTCGGATTTTCTGCGTCCGCCGGCCCGGCGCACCGCCGCAGCCACAGGGTTTTGTGCAAAACCTCCACGCATTCCCCGCCGGCCCGGTATTTCTCCACCGGGAAACAGAGCGCCTTTTCTTCCCCCGGCGGCAAAACGGGCAGCGCCTGTTCCCCGCTCCGGTAGACCGCCTCTTCTTCGGCGCAGAGGCAGCCGCCCCGGCAGGCAAACCGGACGCCCCCGGCCGAAAAGCCCTTCGCTTCCCCCAGCGTTACCCGGTCGAGGGCAGCAAGCCGCTTTTCGGAGACCCCGGCCCCCATCTGCCGGAGGATCCTTTCCTCCGCCCGGCGGCGGACCGGTTCCGGCGCGGAACGGAGGGGCGGCAGCTTCCACCGCCCCTCCGCTTCTGCGGCCGCCTGTAAACAGCGTTCCGCCTCGCCCTGGAGGAGATCCCGGTCGGCGGACAAACTGCGTTTTAAGCGCCCGTAGGCCTCTTCTAGGGCGGGGTTCAGCGCCGCCAGTTCCGGCACGACCTTTAGCCGCAGCCGGTTGCGGGCGTACCCGTCGGACAGGTTGGACGAATCGGTCACATACGGGAGCCGGTTTTCCGCGCAGTACCGTTCCACCTCCGCGCGGCGCACCTCCAGCAGCGGCCGGAAGAGGGTAAACGCCCCCAGCGCCCGTTTCTTCCGGATGCCGCACAGCCCGTCCGGCCCGCTCCCCCTGACCAGCCGGTAGAGGGCCGTTTCCAGGTCGTCCGAGAGGGTGTGGGCGGTGAGGACGAGGACCTCTTTCCCCTCTGCCGCCGCCCTTTCCGCCTCTCCGGCGAAAAAGACGTAGCGGGCCTCCCGCCCGGCGTCTTCCAGCGACCGGCCCTTCCCGGCCAGCGCCCCGACATTCTCCCGGCGGACGGAGAGGGGCACCCCCATCTCCCGGCAGAACGCCCGGACGGCATCTTCGTCCCGCAGGCTTTCTTCCCCCCGCAGGCAGTGGTTCAAATGGGCCGCCCGCACATCCCAGCCGTACCGCGCCCGGTTTACCGCCAGGAAGTGGACCAGGCTCATCGAGTCCGCCCCGCCGGAAAACCCGACGACCAGTATTTTCCCGGCCATATACCGGCAGTCATCCGCAGGCAGAAACATAACATCCTCCTTTTTTGGATAATGAAGAATGAAAAATGAATATTGAATAATATATAATAATGGATTGAAACGCTGCGCGTTTCCGCAATTAAAATCAAGCTGTTATTTTTAGATAGCATTATAATTTACTGGATAAAATAGAGAAATGCGGAGCATTTCCATCCGAAATTATTCATTATTTATTCTTCAATATTCATTCTTCATTTCTTTCAAAACGGCGGCGCCTCCCGGTTCATTTCCAGGTTGAAAAACCGCGTATATTCCCCCTGCCAGCCGATGGTGACGTCGCCGGTAGAACCGTGGCGGTTCTTGGCGACGATACAGGTGGCGGTGTTGCGGGTGGAATCGTCCGCCCCGTTTGCCTCCTCGGCGTCGGCATAATACTCCTCCCGGAAAAGGAAGAGGACGCTGTCGGCGTCCTGTTCGATCGAGCCGGATTCCCGGAGGTCGGAGAGCATCGGCCGGTGCCCCTGCCGCTGTTCGGCGGCGCGGGAGAGCTGGGAAAGGCAGATGACCGGGACATTCAGTTCCTTGGCCATGATTTTCAGGTTCCGGGTCATCTGGGAGATCTCCTGCACCCGGTTTTCGATCCGCGTCCCGGAGGTCATCAGCTGCAGATAGTCGATGATGACGAGCCCCAGGTTTTTGAGCCGCCGTACCTTCGCCTTCATCTGGGAAACGGTGATGCCGGCGGTGTCGTCCATATAGATATGGGTATTCGCAAGCCGCTGGGCGGTGACCGCCAGCTTCTGCCACTCTTCCTTTTCGAGATGGCCGGTGCGCATCTTGTCAGACGGGATCAGCGCATCGGAGCAGAGCATACGGGTGACCAGCTGGGGGTTGCTCATCTCCAGCGAAAAGATCGCGATATCCATATCCGGATGGCTCAGCCCGACATTGGCGGCGATGTTGAGGGCAAAGGCGCTCTTGCCCATGCCGGGCCGGGCGGCGACGAGGATCAGGTCGGTCCGGTTCAGCCCCGACAGCATCAGGTCCAGCTGGGTAAACCCGGAGGCCAGCCCGGTGATCCGGCTGTCGTCCCGCTGGTTCATCTCATAGATCGAGTCGTACACCCCGATGATGACGTCCCCGATCCGCTGCAGCTCGGAGGTCTGCCGCCCCTGCCGGATATCGTAGATCTTCTGCTCGGCGGCGTCTAAAAGTTCCGACGCATTCCCTTCCTCCTGCCGCACGGAGGAGGCAATATCGGTAGCGGCGGTCAAAAGCCCCCGCATATAGTACTTATCCAGCAGGATATCGCAGTACTGCGGGAGGTTGGCGGTAGTCGGCACCGCCTCCATCAGATGCAGGAGGTAGTTTTTCGCCGTCCCCTCGTTTTCAAAGATATCCTCCCCCCGGGCCTCGTCCAGAAGGGTCACATAGTCGATCGGCCTGGAGGCGCTGAACATCCGGATCATCAGCCCGTAGAGCGCCCGGTTCTGGCGGGTATAAAAGACCTGCGGCGTGGTGATCTTCTCCATGATGACGGGCAGCAGTTCCGGGTCGATCAGCACGCTCCCCAGCACCGACTGTTCCGCCTCCAGGTTATAAGGCAGCCCCTGGGCATAAGCCTCCAGGGACGGTTCTGCCGTCCTGTTTTCCTCCGGCATCGTTCCACCTCCCCGGAGTTTGTCACAGGGCGTATCCATGCACGCCCCGATGCCGCCTGATTCTGCCGCATCGGAAAGCCCCGGCCGGATACACCCTACGCTGGAGCGCGGAGCCTTCCCGGACCGGGAAAGCCCCGCGCAGTATCTGCGGAATATTTTACGCTTCCTTGACCATGACCTTCATCTTGGCGACGACGCCGGGATGGAGCTTGAAGTCAAACGCAAAGGTGCCAAACGCGCGGATTTCCCCCGAAAGGTCGATCTTGCGCTTATCCGCCTCGACCCCATACTGGGAAGAGAGGGCGGTCGCGATCTCCTTGGCGGTAACCGCGCCGAACAGTTTCCCTTCCTTGCCCGCTCTGGCGGTGACGGTGACGGTCTTGCCGTCCAGCCGTTCCCGGTCGGC
>CALXKG010000095.1 GCA_944388825.1 uncultured Clostridia bacterium
CCCGCCAGTAAAGCTGCTGGCCGTCCTTGGCGTGGGTGTGGACGATGTAGGGGGCGAGGGTCTCGGTGGCCTCCGCCGGGTCGTCGCCCACCACCATCACGAGGTTCGCCGGGTCAAAGTTGACCGCGACCCCGCGAGAACCGAGGCTGTCGAGGAAAGCCCGCAGGCGGGCAGCCGGTTCCGGCCCGGTCTCGACCGCGAAATGGGCGTCCATCGAGTCGGCGATATCCGCCAGCTTCCGGCAGGCCTCCTGCATGACCGCGTACCGGGGATGGTTTACATCCGCCGGGACGACGCCGATATGGGTCGTGACGACGTCGGTCTCCAGGTCGCAGGCGAGGTCCAAAATCCGCTTGGACCGCTCGATCAGCTCCGGGTTTTTCTCCCGGTCGCCAAACCCCATCCCGAGGTCGCCGCAAAGGGCCGAGACGGTCATCCCGGCGTCCTGGATCCGCCGGAGCAGCTCCCGCCTGGCGGCCGGCGTCAGGTTCTCGGGCGCCATCTCGCCTTTGGTGGCGTAGATCTGCACCCCTTCCGCGCCCAGCTCCCGGGCCTTTTCAACCGCTTCCCGGATGGGCAGGCGGAACGAGTCCAGCATCACGCCGATTTTAAAATCTTTCATCTTTATCCTTCCTTTCAGCCCCCGGGTTCTCCCCGGGCGGGTGGTTTTGGCTATTTTTTATGGAACGGCCGCTGCACGGCATGGATCCATCGGGTACAGCAGCTGTGGGCAGCTTCGGAAATACGGCAACCCGCCGCCTGGCAAAGGGCTCTGCCCCATCCTTTATCCTCGCGTCGAATTGCAAAGCAATTCGACCAGCTTTGCTTTGCAAAGCTGAGCCCTCTTAAAAAGGGGTCGATCCTAAACTTTTGATGCCTGCCGCCGCGCCCGTTAGACAAAGCCCAGCAGACGCCGCGCTTCGGCCCCGCGGGAAATGAAAAAAACGATGTTCTGCGTCTGATTCAATCATCGCGAAGCGATACAATCATTTTTCATTTTTCATTCTTCATTCTTCAATATTCATTATTCATTCGATGCAATCGACATTCTCCGGGAACGTGACCGTCACCGACGTCCCCTTCCCGACTTCCGACCGGATCGAGATCCCGCCGCCCAGACCTTCCATGATCCGGCGGCAGAGGTAAAGCCCCAGCCCGCTGGAATGCTCCTCGTTATGGCCGTTGAAGCCGGTGTACCCCCGCTCGAACACCCGGGGCAGGTCCTCCGCCCGGATGCCGATGCCGGTATCGGAAATGGTCAATTGGTTTTTTATATAGGAGACCGTCACCTTCCCGCCCCGGGGGGTGTATTTGACGGCGTTGCTGAGCAGCTGTTCCAGCACGATCGAAAGCCATTTGGCGTCGGTCGTGACCGTCGCCTCCGGCAGCTCGGCCGAAACCGAAAGCCCCCCGCCGATGAACAGCCGGGAGAGCCGCCGGACCGCCTGCCGGACCTGTTTGTCCAGCCGCACCTTCTTAAAGAGGTAGTCGGTCTGCTCCGACTCCAGCCGCAGGTAGGAGAGCACCATCCCCACATACCCCTCCACCCGGGTCAGTTCCCCGTAGAGGGGGGACAGCGCCTCCCCTTCCCCCGCCTGCAGCAGCAGCCGCATCGCAGCGATCGGGGTCTTGATCTGGTGGACCCAAAGGGTGTAAAAATCCAGCATCTCCGCCTTCTGCCGCCGGGCCTTGCGGCGGATCGCGGCGTTTTCGGCGGCGAGGGCTTTGCTGAGGGACTGGTAGCGCCGCTCCATCTCGGTGCGGGGTTCCGGCAGCTGCAAGATCTCCGCCCCGGCGTTCTTCTCCAGCACCGACAGGCTGTGGAGGCGGGCCCGCCAGCGGACGAAACTGACCGCCATAAACGCCGCCCCGGCCGCGGCGCCCAGCGCGACCGCGTAAAAAAGCGCCTCCCACGGGAGGTCGTACAGGGCGAAGACCACCGCCTGCATCGCGACCCAGAAGGCCCAGCAGAAGATGATCCGCCGTTTTTCGTTCAGGTACCGGAAAAACAGCTTCATCGCCCGCCCCCCTCCGCAAACGCGGGGGAGATCTGGTAGCCCAGCCCCTTGCGGGTCTCGACGGCCCCCTCCGCGCCGATGGACGAGAGCTTGCGGCGCAGCCGCGCGACGTTGACCGCGAGGGTGTTCTCGTCGACAAAGCTGTCCGATTCCCAGAGCCTGGTCATCAGCGTCTCCCGGCTGACCACCCGCCCTTTGTTTTCCAGGAGCGTCTGGAGGATCTTCAGCTCGTTGCGGGTCAGCTCCGCGCCTTCGCCCCGAAAATACGCCTTCCCCTCCGCCGGGGAGAGGGACAGGTCGCCCGCCGACAGCAGCGCCGACGGCCCGGCGAAATCGTAGCTGCGGCGGAGCATCGCCTGCACCTTGGCCGAAAGGACCGCCAGGTCGAAGGGCTTGGCGATGAAATCGTCCCCGCCCATGTTGATGGCGGTGATGATGTTCATATTGTCGCTGGCCGACGAAATGAAGATGACCGGCGCTTTGGACAGCTTGCGGATCTCGGCGCACCAGTAAAAGCCGGAGTAAAACGGGAGGGTGATGTCCATCAGCACAAGGTGGGGGTCAAACGCGGTAAATTCCCGGGCGACGTGCTGGAAATCGGCGGCAATTTTGGGGGACAGGCCCCATTTTTTCAGCTCTGCCTCGATCACCGCGGCGATCACCCGGTCGTCCTCGACGATCAGCACCCGGTAGTCCATCTTCCCGCCTCCCTTCTTACTCCCCTATCCTACCATCTTCCCGCTGGAAAAACAAGTGGGCGGGCGAAATTTTATAAAAATCAGACACGAAATTGACAATTTCCGGTATGCTGCCCAAATGGGACAAAAAATCCCCCTTTTCCTGCGAAAAGAGGGATTTGGGATTCAAATTATACGCGAAGGGTACGACAAGAAGCAATTTCTGTCTATATGGCATTGGATATTGGTTTCGCTGCCCTTAAGGCAGCGACAAAGTTTCACTTTGATGGACCAAAGGCGCTGCCTTTGGAATCCGCTTAAGGCTCTGCCTTAAGAATCCGGTCAAGGAGCAAGCCCCTTGACAATCCCATGTTCGACGCGGCCGTCTCTCCCGCCCCGCACGCATGAGACCGGCCGTGGAAGGCCGGTCTTCGGACGTTTACATTCCGCCCGGTGGTGCGACAGAAATTGCCTTCTGTAGGTTTCCGCTTACAGCTTGACCGTCTCGGTGGGCGCGGTGAAGGAGCAGAAATCCGCCTGCCCATCCTCGACGTAAAAGACCGCGGTCTTGTCGTCGTCGGCCGAATACATCCGCTTGAGGCCGGGGTTAGCCTCCAGCATCGCGACCTTGGCGTCGCGGGAGGTGTCTTCCACCGCCCGGCCGGAAAGGCGCAGCCATTTGCCGCCGTCGATAAAGGCGCACAGCTCAAAACGCGGCTCGGCCTTTAACTGGGCGTAGACCTTTTTCTTATTGCTGGTCTGGATGTAGAGCCTGCCGTTATAGATCACCTGCGCGCCGAACGGGCGGACGCGGGGCTGGCCGTCCTCGACCGTCGCCAGGTACCAGGCGCCTTTGGCGTGGGTCAGGTATTCCATCACTTTGTCCATTGTGTTTTCCATTATAATTCCTTCCTTTCGGGTCGAAGGTGGCGGCCATCCGACGGGCCTGATACAATTATAACTGAAATGGTGGGATTTTGCAAGGGAAATGGAGAATTTTCAGGTATTTTGACTGTACGGCGCCGCCCAGTCCTTCAAAATCCCCTTCAGCTTTTCCATATCCACCGCGAACATATATCCGCTGTCCGGGTCGACGCTGGAGAGGGTGCCGGGCGGAAAACTGAACTCGACGTGGTCGTCGAAGACAACCATATCCTCCGGCCGGATTACCGCCTCGATCTCCTGCCGGTCGGCTGTGTCCAGCTCGGCCGCGTCGAGGATAAGTCCCATCGCATCCTCCGGCGGGCAGGCAAACAGCCCGGCAAAGTCCAGATGCTCCCCCGTCTCCCGGTCGAAGGCGGCGCTGTACCGGTACTGCCAGCTGACCAGACCGTCGCCGCGGCGGGTGACGTCGGTTACGATGTAGATAACCCGCTCACCCGAAGCGGTGGGGCTGGCCTCCTGCCTGACCAGCCGGGAATCAAAATCCTCCGGATCCCCGGCCGCCTGGAAATCGCCATAAGCCGCTTCCAGCTCCATCTCGATATCATAGAGGCAGCCCTGCTCCTCATACCAGGCAAGGATGTTTTCCTGCGCCTGCTCACTGAGGTCGGAGACATTTTCCCCCGACGTATAGACATCATCCAGTTCAGGGGGCAGATTCTCCCGCAGCAGAACCGTCCCATCCGGAAGCCGGTAACTTACGTCAAAGGTTTCGGTCCAGACTTCCAGTATAGTCCCGTCCGACAGGGCCTCTTCCCCGGACCGGTAGCCGTCGACCCGGACACTGTCCGCCTCCTTCCGGCCAAAAGGCCACTGCAAAAGGCCGTACCGGACGGTCACCTCCGCCTCCTCCGCCAGGAAAGCTTCCCCCGGCGGCTCATCCAGGTTGAAAAAACAGGCGGTCGCCTCCCCGACGGAAAAGTCCGCCCCTTCCACCGAAAAACCGGTTATCTGCCCGTCCTCTGCCTGCACATCCGAAACGGTACCGCTTGCCTGCCGTTCCAACGCGTCGCAGCCGCCAAGCGCCAGCGCCATAGCCGCTAAAACGGGAATCCATCTTACTCTTTTCATCGCCTACTCCTTCCCAAGCTCCGCCACGTCCGACAGCCGCGTCCGTCTGAGCCGCCCTTCCTGGGCGTTTTGCCCGATCAGCTGGCGGATGCGGCCGTTGACCCGCTCCACCTCTTCCAGAAACATCGAGGCGGAGACCCGCTCGCAGCCGTGGCCCAAAATGATCATCTGTTCCAATCCATCAGAAGTGGCGACCCGCACCCGTTTCTTTTTCCCCAAAGCGTAGCTCACCTTCTCGATATACATATCCGCCGTCTCGGCTTCCTCGGTGTAGACGACATAGACGTCCCCCTGCCGCTCGACCGCCCCTTTGCCGCCGTGGACCCTGTAGGCGTCGAAGACGGCGATCACCCCGCACTGCCGGTAGCCCTGGTAGTTCTGGAGGATGGCGATCAGGGCCGCCCGGGCGGCGTCCAGGCTCTCGCGCGCCTCCGCCCGCAGTTCGTCCCAGGCGAAGATGATGTTGTAGCCGTCGACCAGGACCACTTCCGCCGTCTCTTCAAAGGCTTCCATCAGTTCCAGCTTGTCCATCTGCCGGACGGCGTTCCGGGGGAGGAAGTCCCGGCGCTTTACCTCCCCATAGGTCCGGACGAAGATCTTTTCCAGCTCCCTGTCCTCCTCCCGGGTGCCGGAGTAGACCAGCCGCCCGGCGGGCCGCTTACCGGAAGGGGCGGGCGTGTTTTTTTTTACGGCAAGGGCCGCCGGCAGGTGCATATGGCTCTCCACCTCCCGCCAGCCGACCGCCACCCCCGCCCCGTGGGAGCAGAAGACCGAATCGGGGGTGTTTTCCAGGTCGGCTTCCGGGTCGTACCGGGAAGCGGCGATCACCGCGTCCGCGTTATGGCATTCCTCATACCCGCCGTACCGGCAGACCAGCCTCCCTTTGCCGCCGGAGTAGGCCGCGACGTCGGAAGCGTAGCCCTGCATCGTCGAGACCGGGCAGCATCCGGTAATCGTAACCGTCTCCCCGTCCATCCGGGGCGGGTCGAAACGCCCCGCCATCAGCGGGATGTCGTGCAGCGCCCGGCCGGCGTTGGCGGAGGGAAGGGTGAGGGTGAAATCGTAGACCGGCTCCAACAGGACGCTCTCCGCCTTCATCAGCCCCTGCCGCACCGCCCGATAGGTCGCCTGCCGGAAGTCGCCCCCCTCGGTGTGCTTGAGGTGGGCGCGGCCGGCGGCCAGCGTGATGGTCATGTCGGTGATGGGGCTGCCGGTCAGGACGCCCAGATGCTCCTTTTCCATCAGGTGGGTCAAAATCAGCCGCTGCCAGCTGCGGTCGAGGTCGTCCTCGCTGACCATCGTCCGGAAGGCGAGGCCGCTGCCGCGGGGGCCCGGCTCCAGAATCAGGTGCACCTCGGCGTAGTGGCGGAGCGGCTCAAAGTGGCCGACCCCTTCCACCGGGGCCTTGATCGTTTCCTTGTAGACAACGCCCCCCTCCGAAAAGCCGATGTCGAGGGAAAAGCGGTCGTGGGCGAGCCGCTGCAGCACTTCCAGCTGTACCGCCCCCATCGGCTGGAGGGTGATCTCCTGGAGGGCGGCGTTCCAGCCGAGGTGCAGCTGGGGGTCTTCGTCCGCCAGCTCGGACAGCTTCTGCATCGCGGTAAACGGGGACTCCCCTTCCGGCAGCAGGACCTTGTAGCGGAGGACCGGCTGGAGCTGGGGCGGTTCCCCCTCCGCTTCAAACCCCAGCCCTTCGCCCGGGTAGGTGTGGGTAAGGCCGGTGACCGCGACGACGCTCCCCGCCGGGGCGCTGTCCAGCAGGGTATATTTCGCGCCCGAATAGAGGCGGAGCTGGTCGGCCTTCTCCTTCCAATGGCCGTCCGGAGCCTCCCCCTCCAGAACCGATTTGACCGGCAGGGAGCCGCCGGTCACCTTCAGATGGGTGAGGCGGACGCCCCCTTCCCGGCTCACTTTGAATACCCGCGCGCCGAAAATCTCCCCGTAATCCGGGCGGGGGGCCAGGCGGGAGAGCAGCGAAAGGAAGTCCGCGACGCCGGAGAGTTTGAGCGCCGAGCCGAAAAAGCAGGGGAAGAGCTTCCGCGCCGCGACCGCCTCCCGCAGGAGGGAATCGGGGATCTCCCCATTTTCCAGATAGGCGTCCAGCAGCTTTTCATCGCAGACGGCCGCCTCCTCCATCCATTCCTCCGCCGGGGCGGAAAGGTCGGCGAAGCCGTCCCCCAGCTTATCCCTCAGTTCCCCCATCACATAGGCGCGGCCGTCCGCCGGGCGCGCGTTTTCCAGCAGGTCCAGCTTGTTGATAAAGAGGAAGGTGGGCACCCGGCAGCGGGAAAGCAGGTTCCAGAGGGTCTCGGTATGGCCCTGCACCCCGTCCGGGCCGCTGACCACCAGAATGGCCGCGTCCAGTACCGGCAGCACCCGCTCCGCCTCGGCGGCAAAGTCGGTGTGGCCGGGGGTGTCCAGCAGCGTCACCTCGGTATCGCCCAGCGGGAAGACCGCCTGTTTGGAAAAGATGGTGATCCCCCGCTCCCGCTCCAGCGCGCCGGTGTCGAGGAAGGCGTCTTTATGGTCGACCCGGCCAAGCCTGCGCAGCCTGCCGGAAGAGTAGAGGAAGGCTTCCGAAAGGGTCGTCTTGCCGGCGTCGACATGGGCGAGGATCCCGATTACACAACGATTCATCTATATTCACACCACTTTAACTAAAGTCATTTGCCGCCGCTCTGGCCGATGGGCAGGCTTTTACTATGATTATACCACAGAGCGGGCGGCGGCGTCCAGATTTTGTACACGGGAGATGCGGAAAATGGGTTCCCCGGGCGGCGCCCTTACGAGAATGTAAGGGTAGGGGCGAAAATGTAAGATTGTTCGATGGCAGAGAGCCGCCCGGTCTGGTATAATAAAACCACCGGGCGGGAAAAGCCCGGTGGGAAAGTGAGGAAATCATATGGCGCTTTTGGAAATCAGCCATCTGCAAAAAATCTATGTGACCCGGCTCGGCGGGGCGCAGGTCGAGGCGCTGCACGACGTCAGCTTCTCGGTGGAAGAGGGGGAATTCGTCGCGATCATGGGCGAATCTGGCTCCGGCAAGACGACCCTTTTAAATATCCTCGCCGCCCTCGACCGGCCGACCGGTGGGGAGGTCGTTTTAAACGGGCTGCCCCTCTCCCGGCTCCCCGAGCGGAAGCTGGCGGCCTTCCGGCGGGACAACCTGGGGTTTGTCTTCCAGGATTTTAACCTGCTGGACACCTTTACGCTGGAGGACAACATCCTGCTGCCGCTGGTGCTGGAGGGGCGGAAATATCAGGAGATGCGGGAGCGGCTGGTCCCGCTGGTCGAGATGCTGGGGATCGCGCACCTGGTGCGGAAATACCCCTACGAGGTCTCCGGCGGGCAGAAGCAGCGGGCGGCGGTCGCCCGGGCGCTGATCACGGGGCCGCAGCTGGTGCTGGCGGACGAGCCGACCGGGGCGCTGGACTCCAGGGCGTCGGACGCGCTGCTCTCCTTATTCGAGCGGATCAACCGGGGCGGCCAGACGATCGTCATGGTCACCCACTCGGTCCGGGCGGCCTGCCGGGCGGGGCGGGTGCTGTTTTTGCGGGACGGGGAGGTCTACCACCAGCTCTACCGCGGGGAACTGACCGAAGAGGAGATGTGGGGGCGGATCTCCGATGCCCTCACCCTCGCCACCAGCCACGGGGAGGAGGACGCCGGATGAAAAGGCTGCTGCTCTACTGCCGGATGGCGGGCGGGAACATCGTCCGCAGCCGCCGGTTCTACCTCCCCTACCTGCTCTGCTGCGCCGGGATCGGGGCGCTGAGCTACATCGTCGGGTTCCTCTGTATGGACAGGATGGTGGACGCGATGCCGGGGGCGGCGTATGTCCGTTCCTTCATGTGGCTGGGCGTCTATGTGATGGTCTTTTTCTCCTTCTTCATCATCCGCTACGCCAACTCGTTCATCATCAAACGGCGGCGGCGGGAACTGGGGCTTTACAACATCCTGGGGCTAAGGAAGGGGAACATCGCGGTGCTGATGGCGTTCGAGATGGCGATGCTGTTTGGCGTATCGCTGGCGGCGGGGCTTGGGGGTGGGATACTCTTCTCCAAACTGGCGCTTCTGCTCCTCGCCCGGACCCTCTCCTTCCCGGTGCCGATGGGGTTTTCGGTGAGCGGCGGGGCGATCGCCCTGACCGCCGGGCTGCTGGCGGCCGACTTCCTCTTCTGCCTCGCCGCGAACATCTGGGGGGTTTTGCGTTCCAGCCCGATGCAGCTGCTCCACTCGTCGGACGAGGGAGAACGGGAGCCGAAGTCCCGGTGGGCGCTGGCTGTTTTGGGGCTTATCTGCCTCGGCGGCGGGTACTGGATCGCGGTCGTCACCAAAAACCCGCTGGACGCGCTGCTGCTCTTCTTCATCGCGGTCGTTCTGGTCATCACCGGCACCTACTGCCTCTTTACCGCCGTCAGCATCGCGGTTTTAAAGCTGCTGCGGCGGAATAAGCGGTTTTACTATCGGCCGGGGCCTTTTACCGCCGTCTCGGGGCTGCTCTTCCGGATGAAGCAGAACGCGGTCGGGATGGCGAACATCTGCATCCTGGCGACGATGGTGCTGGTGACCATCTCGACCACCGTCTCCCTCTACGCCGGGATCGGGGACGTGGTCAACACCCAGTACCCCTATGAGATCCAGGTGGAGCTGAACCTCAACAACTACTATGACGGCGCTTTCCACCCGGCGGACCCGGGGGATGGGCAAAAGGTGTATACGGCTGTCCTGGACGCGCTGGAAAAAGGCGGGTACGATGTCGAAAAGGCGGAATCTTTCCACGCGCTCACCTTCACCGCCGCCGAGACGGCGAAGGGCGTTTACACCTGCGACCGGTCGGCGGGCGGGAATTTTTTCCTGACGGCGATGGGGTTTACGACGGTCGAGGACTACAACGCCCTGACCGGGCAGGACCTGGCCCTTGCGCCCGGGGAAGCCCTCTCCTACGCGTCCACCGGGCAGGATTACGCCGAGGTGGCGGTCGACGGCCTGTCTTTCGCGGTCAAAGGGAACCTGGACAGCTTCCCCATCTCCACCTGGGACGCGACCGAGGTGATGCTGAACGCCCACTTCCTGGTCGTCGACTCGGAAGAGACGCTAAACGAGGTGTTTATGCTGCAGGCGGAGATGTACGGCGAGAACTGCTCCCCCCTCCGGTATACGGTCGGGGCCGAAGTGGGCGGCAGCGGGCAGGAAAAGCGCGCCGCCTATGACGCGGCGGTGGACGCCTACCGGAAGCTGGACATCCCGGACGGGGTCAGCCTCTACTCGATGAGCCGGCAGGCCGACCTGGCGGACATCACCCAGCTGTACGGCAGCTTCCTCTTCCTCGGCATCCTGCTCGGCGGCGCGTTTATGATGGCGGCGGTGCTGATCATCTACTACAAGCAGGTGTCCGAAGGGTACGACGACCGGGAACGGTTCGCAATCATGGAAAAGGTCGGGATGGACGCGGGGCTGGTCCGGAAAACCATCCGCACCCAGGTGCTGCTGGTCTTCTTCCTGCCGCTGATGACGGCCGGGGTGCACATCCTCTTCGCCTTCCCGATGATCGCGCGGCTGCTCACCCTGTTCAGCCTGAGTAATATCGGACTGTTCGGCGCCTGTACCGCCGTCACCCTCGTCCTGTTCGCGGCGGTGTATACGGTGGTCTACCTCCTGACCGCGCGGACCTATTACAAGATCGTACAGGGGAAGACGTAACGCCGGCATGAAAAATAGAAAGGAGACGCCATGAAAAAGTTTGCTGTCGGATGTTTGACCGTCGCCGCCGCCGTCGCGGCGGCCGTCACCGTGCTCATACTGCTGGCCGCCCGGAAGGAGCCGAAATGACGGCGCTGCGGTTTGGCTGGAAGCTGGTAAAATTCTGCGCGGCGGCGGCGCTGCTTATCTGGGCGGCGCGGCTGCTGATGGGATAACGAAAGGCCCGGGATGAGACCCGGGTCTTTTTGTATATCTACTTATTTCCCGATCCGGACGTCGCAGTCGGCGCCGGGCCAGATGTGTTCGTCGAGGATCATCTCGCCCACTTCCGGGACGCGGATATGCCCGTGATAGGGGTTCTTGATGCTGATGACGGGGGTGGTGATCGTCGCCTCGACCGTGCTGTTTTCAAAGGCGAAGTCCGCCCCTTCCATCTCGCAGTCGATGAGGGTCAGGTTCTTGCAGTAGCAGAGCGGCTGGGTGCCGGAGATCTTGCAGCGGATGAGGGTCAGCCCCTCGCTGTACCAGGCGAGGTATTCCCCTTTGACGACCGAGTCGTAGACGGTGACGTTTTTGCTGTGCCAGAAGGCGTCCTTGGTGTCCAGCACCGAGTCGCGGATGACCACGTCCTGCACATACTGGAAGGAGTACTTGCCGGTCATATGTAACCCCTTGATTTCCATATCCCGGCTGTGCATAAAGGCGTATTCGGCCTGGAGGGTGCAGTCTTCAATCTGGACGCCCCGGTCGAACCAGCCGAATTCCGGCGAAATGATGTCGCAGCCGGTGAGGGCCGAGCGGTCGCACTCCCGGAGGGCTTTGATGCCGTGCAGCCGGCTGTTTATGATCGTCACGTCGGAATCGTACCAGAGGGCCGCCCGGCAGGTATCGGTCATCCGGACATCCCGCAGCTCCGCCCTGCGGACGTGCCAGAGGGGGTACCGCAGCCGCATATCGCAGTTGATCACCGCGATGTCGCCGCACTCTTTCAATGCCGATTCCCCGTCGGCCGGGCCGTCAAAGGTGCAGTTTTCCACCACCGCGCCGTGGATGCCGTAGAGGGCGCGCTCTTCGTCGAGGGTCAGGTTTTCGTATTTTAACATGGCTCTATCTCCTATCTTTCCCGGCGGAATAGCGGGATTTTTTCTCTTTGGTTCTATTATACAACCTGGAGTGAACTCCATGTCAAGACCTAAAAAACCGCCCTGCCGTTTTTCAGGCAAGGCGGTTTTACAGATCAATCCGTTTTTGGGGAATAGGGGCCGGTAAACTCATCCGCCGGCCGGGCGGCGCGTCTGCATTTCATTGATGTAAAAGGTATAGCTGGGATAATCGGCGTCCTGATGCTCCGGCGCGAACTGGGCCAGGCTCGCGCTCGAAACGGTACTCCCCGACTCGTCGACCGAGAAGAGCGGCCAGCTCCAGATCGCGACGCCGCCCGGCGTATCGGCAAACCACCCCTCGAATTCCTCCAGCGTCGGATAGCTGTCATCCGGGAAAATATCGTAGTAGGAGA
>CALXKG010000096.1 GCA_944388825.1 uncultured Clostridia bacterium
GCCCATAAATCGCGGGAGGTTACAGCCGGATGGAATTTGCACATAAAAGCGTCCTGCTCTCCGAGTCGCTGGAGGGCCTCCGCATCCGCCCGGACGGCCGGTATGTCGACGGCACCGCCGGCGGCGCGGGCCACAGCCGGGAGATCGCAAAGCGGCTGGCGGACGGTAAACTCATCGCCTTCGACCAGGACCCGGATGCGGTCAAGACGGCTTCTGAGCGGCTGAAGGATTATCCCCAGGCGATGGTCATCCATGACAACTTCCGCAATATGGCTCTCCGCCTCCGGGAGATGGGCCTTTTGCCGGTGGACGGCGTGCTTTTGGACCTTGGCGTTTCATCCTGGCAGCTGGACAACCCCGCGCGGGGCTTCTCCTACCGGGAGGACGCCCCCCTTGATATGCGGATGAGCCAGCAGGGGGAGACGGCAGCCGGACTGCTTGCCCGGGCGTCAGAACGGGAGATCGCCCGCATTTTGTGGGAGTACGGCGAGGAACGCTATTCCCGGCAGATCGCCCGGAAGATTGTCGAAAAACGGGAAAAAGCCCCGGTCGAGACGACCTTCCAGCTGGCGGAGCTTGTCAAAAGCGCGATGCCGGCGGCGGCCAGGCGGGAGAAAAACCCCTGCAAGCGCACCTTCCAGGCGCTGCGGATCGCCGTCAATTCCGAGCTGGACGCGTTATCGGCCGGATTGGACGCGGCGTTTGACTGCCTGTCCGAAGGCGGCCGGCTGTGCGTCATCACCTTCCACTCGCTGGAAGACCGGATGGTCAAGCAGAAGTTTGCGGATCTGGCAAGGGGCTGCATCTGCCCGCCGGAGTTCCCCGTCTGCGTCTGCGGGCGGACCCCCGCCGCAAAGGTGATAACCCGCAAGCCCATCCTCCCGTCGGAGGAGGAACTGAAGGAAAACCGCCGTTCGGCTTCGGCCAAACTGCGGGTCCTGGAAAAGATACACGAGCGGTACCCGGACTGAGTCAGGTTTCGTTTTGACATAAAAGGAGTAATGGCCCCATGCAGAGCAATCTCGCATCCAAGAGGGAATACAATTTTGAACGGTTTGAGCAGACACAGCAGGCGCCCAAAATCGAACGGCTGCCGCGGCGGGAGAAGCTCCCCCACCCGGCGAAAATCCTGTCGGTGGCGCTGATCATGCTGGCGGTCGTCTTCGCGTCGCTGTACGGCCGGGTGCAGATCGCCGAGCTGGGGGCGCAGATCAACGAAAAGACCGCTTACCTCGAGGAGCTGACCAGCGAAAAGGTCCGGATGGAGGCGGAACTGGACGGCAAGATGAGCCTGTCGGCGGTCGAGCAGATCGCGACCGAAGAACTGGGGATGGTCAAGCCGGATTCCAGCCAGGTGACCTACCTGCGGTACCAGACCCGGAACGTCATCGAGACGCCGGAAAAGAGCCGGACGCTGGTCGACATCATCGCCGACTTTTTCGCGGGGCTGGGCATTGACTTTTAAAAGGACGGGGCATACTTTACAAAGCCCCGCTATACACTGAGAACAAGGAGGTTGAGAGCGCTTTCTCTCGACCTTCTAATCATATTGGCGTAATTTCTCATTTTCTTTACATCCGCTATGCAGTTTATCCATATTCACCCCTGACAACCGGTAGGGAGGATGCAGATGTTCCGTTTACTGAAAAAACTTTCCAATATGACGATGATGCAGCGGCTGGTTTTTGTCGTCTGCCCGGTGATGCTGATCGGTATGGTCTATATTTCGGTCAGCCTGTTCAACTGGTCGGTCGTCCGCGGGGAGGAAATGGAGGGCCGCGCCGCCCGCCAGCAGCTGTCCGACTCGGTCATCAAGGCCAGCCGAGGGGCGATCTACGACCGGAATATGAACGTGCTCGCCCAGTCGGCCACCGCCTGGAACGTCATCATCGACCCGGCGACCATCGACGAGTATCTGGATAAAAAGATCGCGGCCGCGCTGGAAAATGAAGAGACCCCGATCGACAAGGAGCTGACCAAACAGCAGATGGCGGCCGACCTCGCCAGCGTGCTGGGGTTAAATATGAACGACGTGCTGGAGCATATGTCCTATACCAACCGCCGCTACCGCAAGATCGCCGACCGGGTCGACCGGACGGCCGTCAACGCGCTGATCGAGCTGCTGGAGGCCCACGACGATTATGTCGGCGTTTCGACCGAGGTCTCGACCAAGCGGTATTACCCCTACTCGACGCTGGCCTCCAGCGTCATCGGCTTTACCAACAGCGAGGACACCGGCGTCTACGGCCTCGAGGCCCAGTATGACGACGTCCTCTCCGGCACCGACGGCCGGATCATCACCGCCCAGGACGCGCTCCAGGACGCGCTGCCCACCACCTATGAAAAGACTTACGACCCCATCGACGGCTATTCGATCGTCACAACCCTCGACACCGTCATCCAGCAGTACATCGAAAGCGCCCTCCAGAGCGCCGTCGACCAGTACCAGCCGGAAAACGGGGCGGCGATCATCGTCATGGACACCAATACCGGCGGCATCCTGGGGCTTGCCAGCTACCCCAATTACGACTTGAACGACCCCTATACCATTCGCGACGCCTACACCCTCCAGCAGATCGAGCTGCTGCCGACCGAGGAGGAAAAATCGGAAGCCCGCGGCGCCGCCCGCGAGGCCCAGTGGCAGAACAAGACGATCACCGACACCTACGAGCCCGGTTCGGTCTTTAAGATCGTCACCGCCTCCGCCGCCCTCGAGGAGGGGACCGCGACGGTCAACTCGTCCTATTACTGCAACGGCTACGTCGAGTTTAAGGACGGCGACGGCAAGCTGACCATCCACTGCCACAACCGCAACGGCCACGGCCAGGAATCGTTTATCCAGGCGCTGGTCAACTCCTGCAACCCGGCCTTTATGGAGATCGGGCTGGGGCTGGGGCAGGACCGGTTCTTTGAATACTACCAGGCGTACGGCCTGACCGAAAAGACCGGCATCGACCTGCCGGCCGAACGGGTCGGCGTTTATTATGACGACACGATGAGCAACATTTCGCTCGCGTCCTGCTCTTTCGGCCAGTCGAACACCGTCACCCCCCTCCAGATGCTGACGGCGGCGGTCGCCGGCGTCAACGGCGGGTACCTGCTGACCCCCCGGGTGGTCGACCGGATCGTCGACCAGGACGGCAACACGGTCAAGGAGTTCGGCGCCGACGTCAAGCGGCAGGTCATCTCGGAGGAGACCTCCGCCATCATGCGGGACGGCCTGGAACAGGTCGTTTCGGCCAACGGCGGCACCAACGCCTCGGTCGCCGGCTACCGGATCGGCGGCAAGTCCGGCACCGCCCAGATCCTCACCAACACCGTCGAAGAGGGCGAGGAAGAGATGTACGTCTTTTCCTACTTCGTCTTTGCCCCGGCCGACGACCCGCAGGTCGCGGCGCTGGTGCTGATCGACAGCCCGACCCAGGGGGATACCTCCTACGCCAACACCGTCGTCGGGCCGCTGGCTTCCACCGTCATGGCGGATATCCTGCCCTATCTCGGGGTCGGCACCTCCTACACCGACGAGCAGCTGGCCAACCAGGAGATCGGCGTCCCGACCGGGCTGGTGGGGGCGGACCTGGCGACCGCCGAGGCCAAACTCCGCTCCAAGGGGCTGGAGAGCTATGTCATCGGCAACGGGGAGACGGTCATCGACGTCTTCCCGAAGGAAAGCACCCGCGTCCCGAACGAGTCGACCGTCGTCCTCTATACCGAGGGGAGCGAGATCTCGACCGTCACGATGCCGAATGTCGTCGGGCTGACGCCCTCCCAGGCAAGCCAGACGCTGGGCAGCTACGGGTTAAACGTCCGGATCACCGGCGGCGCCGCCAACAACGACCGTGCACGGGTCGTCTCGCAGGAATACGAGGCCGGGACGTCGCTGGTGCGCGGTACGGTCGTCGAGATCGAGTGTGTCGTTTCGGGCGAGGATGGGGCGTAAAATATCTGAAAAGCGAATCATGAAAAGATGGGAAGCGTGTGGAAAGGATGGGGCATATGTTGCTGTCGGAACTGCTCGGAGGCATGGAATGGAAAGGGGAAACGCCCGCTTTTGACCCGGAAGTGGCGGGGATTACCTGCGACTCCCGGAAGGTAAACCCCGGCGACCTGTTCGTCGCGATCCGGGGCGAAGTGTCGGACGGGCACAAATACGCCGCCGCCGCCCTGGAAAAGGGGGCCTGCTGCGCCGTCACCGAGACGCCGCTCGGCCTTCCCCATGAGCTCCACGCCCCCGATACCCACCGCTTTTACGGCGAGGCGGCGGCCGCCTTTTTCGGCCACCCGGCCCGCAGCATGACCCTTGTCGGCGTCACCGGCACCAAAGGCAAGACGACGGTCACCAACCTGGTCAAACGGGTGCTGGAGGCGGACGGGACGATGGTCGGCCTCATCGGCACCATCCAGAACGAGATCGGCCGGGAGGTCATCCACGCCGAAAATACCACCCCCGAGGCGATGGAGCTGGAAGGGCTCTATGCGCAGATGCGGGATAAGGGCTGCAAATACTGCGTGATGGAGGTCTCCTCCCACGCCTTGCAGCAGGAGCGGATCGGCGACAGCTTTTATCAGGCGGCCGCCTTCACCAACCTCTCCCACGAGCATCTGGACTACCACGGGGATATGGAAAGCTATTTCGCCGCCAAGGAAAAGCTCTTTTCCCGCTGTGCAAAGGCGGTCGTCGGGATCGACGACCCTTACGGGCGGCGGCTGCTGGAAGACCTCCCCCGGATTGCCGGCAAAGAGCTGCCGGTCCTGACCTTCTCGTCGGAAGCGGCGGGAGCGGACCTCTGCGCGAAAAATATCGTCTGCCACCCCGACCGGGTGGAGTTTACCCTCCTCTATGCGGGGAAGGAATACCCTGTCCGCTTCCATATGCCGGGGGATTTTTCGGTGCGCAACTTCCTGGCGGCGGCGGCGCTCTGCCTGTCGCTTGGGCTGCCGCCCGAACGGATCCTCCCGCCCCTCCAGGCGGTGGAGGGGGTCAAGGGCCGGATGGAGGTCATCCCGACCGGGCGGGACTTTACCGTCATCACCGATTACGCCCACGCGCCCGCCCCGCTGGAGAGCGCGCTCAAGTCCCTTAAAGAGACGGTCAAAGGCCGGCTTATCTGTCTTTTCGGCTGCGGCGGCGACCGGGACCGGACCAAGCGCCCGCTGATGGCGGAGGCGGCGGCCAGGTATGCCGATTTTGTCATCGTCACCTCCGACAACCCCCGCACCGAGGACCCGGACGCGATCATCCAGGAGATCCTCCCCGGCCTGCGGGGCTGGGATACCCCCCATGTGACCATTACCGACCGCCGCCGGGCGATCTACTGGGCGGTGCAGAACGCCCGGCCCGGGGATACCATCCTGCTGGCCGGCAAGGGGCATGAGGATTACCAGATCATCGGCCGCGAAAAGCGGCATTTCGACGAGCGGGAAGTGGTGGCCGAAGCGCTGAAGACATTGGGCTGAAACCCCGGAAGGGAGGACGTAGAGGATGCAGAAGGAACGTTTAAGCTGGCTTATCCAGGCGGCGGATGCGAAATGGGTGAAAAAGCCGGAACAGGACCCGGAGATCACCTGGATCGCGGCGCGGCTGGACCATATCCGCCCCGGGTGCCTGTATATCGAGCTGGAGCCGGGTTCCGCCTCCCGGGCGGTCGAGATGGGGGCGCAGGCGGTCATCGCCCCGTCCCTGCCGGTGTCGCCGGCCTTCCCCTGCGCCCAGTGCGAGGGGGACCCCTACGACGCCTTCTGTAAGATCGCCGCCTGGTACCGCCGCCAGTTCCACACCCGGCTGATCGCCGTCGCCGGTGGGGACGGGAAGACCACCGTCCGGGAGATGCTCTACCGGATGCTCTCCCGCCGCCAGAAGGCCAGCCGCAGCCGCTGGGAGCTGACCGGCGACATCGGCATACCGGAGACGCTTCTGGGGCTGGACGACGGCGACCGGTTCGCGGTCGTCGAGATGGCCTGTACCACCCGCGGCAGCTTTAAACGGCGCTCCGCCATCTGCCGCCCGTCTGCCGCCGTCATCACCGGGGTCGGCAGCGCCCATCTGGGTTCCTTCGGCAGCCGGGAGGAGATCCTGAAGGAGCGCCTTTCGATCACCGACGGGATGGACGGGGGCGACCCGGTCATCCTCTGCGCCGACGACCCGCTGCTCTACGACTTAAACCAGTATATCAATGGGGATATCCTCTACTATGGCATCGACACCCCCTGCGACGTCACCGGCCGGATCATTTCGGAGGACCGGGACGGTGATGGACATCATCAGCTACGGCCGCACCACCCGGGTCAACCTCCGCCTTCCCGGCAAGGGGAGCTGTTACGACGCCCTTGCCGCCTATGCCGCCGCCGAGCTGATGGGCGCGCCCATCGACGACATCCGCTATGTGCTGGAGGCGTTCCGGCCGCTCCCCGGGCGGCTGCAGCTGCTGGCCGCCAGCAACGGGGCGCTCATCATCAACGACTGCTGGACCTCTTCCCCCGAGAGCGTCGCCGAGGCGGCCCACTATTTTTCCCGGTTTGACGGCAAGCGGAAGATCGTCGTGCTGGGGGAGATGGAAGACCTCGGCCGCTTTTCCGCCCCCGCCCATTATGAAGCCGGCCGGCGGATGGCGGCGGCGGGGGCCGACCTGCTGCTCTGCTGCGGGCCCCACGCCCACGACATCGCCGACGGCGCGGCTACCGTCTCCCGCACCCGGGTGCAGGCATTCCCGGACGAGAAGGCGATCGCGGGCTACCTCCGCACCGACCGCCGGGCGGGGGATGTCGCCCTCTTCAAAGCCGGGCGGCAGGCAAGGTTTGAACGGATCATCGAGTATGTCTACCACGATAAGGACTTGACGCCCCTTGCCGGGGAGCCGGAATGGCGGCGGAAAAAGCCGAAGCCCGGCAAGCTCCAGGACGTGCGGGACAGCCGGAAGGAGGGCGGCGCATGACCGAGCTGCTGGCGGCTGCCGCCGCTTTCCTGTTGGCCGCCCTGTGCGGGAAGCCGCTGGCAAACTGGCTTTCCGCCAAAGGCTTTGGCCGCAGCCTGATGGTCAAAAAGGGCGAGTCGGTCACGCCGGGGCAGGTGGGCGCCCCCGAGTTTGGGGCGCTGCCGCTGCTCGCCGGGTTTATCCCGGCGTCTATCCTGGCGCTGCTCATCCTGCTGGCGGCGGGCGGCAGCCTTTCCCCCGGCATCGACGCGGGGAAGCTGCTGGCCGTGCTCTTTTCAGCCGCCCTTTTTGCCGCAGCCGGCTTGATGGACGACTGGCGGCGGGGGAAGCGGCTGCCGGAGCTGCCGCTTTTTGCCCGGGTGGCGCTTATCCTCGGCGGGTCGGTCGCGTTCCTTGTGGCGCTGCGGACGCTGGGGGAGACTTCGAATATTGTCCTCGTCCCCTTCTGGGGCGGGCAGGCAGACCTCGGCAGCGTCTGGTTTTCCGCGATGGTCCTGCTGATCACCGGTGCCGCCTGCGGCGGGGATGCCTGCGGGGCGGTCAGCGGCGAGGGGGCGAGCGCTTCCCTGCCCCTTGCCTTTGCGTCGGCGGGGGTATCCGCCGTCTTTGGCGCGCGGGGGATGGCCGCGGCTGCGTTTGCGCTTGCGGGCGCGGTGCTGGGGCTGCTCCTGTACGCCTTCCCGCCCGAGAAGATGCGGGAAGGGCGGGGCGGCCGGATGCTGCTGGGGGCGGCCCCGGTGCTGATGGCGATCGCGGCCGGCGCGCCGCTCTTTGTCCTGCCGGCGGGGGCGCCGTTTATGCTGGAAGGGGCTTATGCCGTTATCCGCATCTTCCGGACGGCGCTGGGGAAAAAGCCCGGCCCCGGGACGCTTGGCGGGTACCTGCTCGAGCGGGGATGGCCCGGCAGGACGGTGTCGGGGCTTTACGCGCTGCTCGGGTTTATCGGGGCGGCGGTGTCGGTCGGTGCGGCCTGCCTGTACCTGCGGACAGCCGTGTAAAAGAGAAAAAGCCTAAGCCTTCCCGGAGGGAGGGCGTTTTTACCCATCGTTGGAAGGAGGGCTTACATGGCCTTAGATAACAGCGTCCATGGTCAGCCTCAGGTTCAGTCTCAGATGCGGATGGAGATCCGCCCGTCGGGCGCTGCCCCGGCGCGTCAGCGCCCGTCCGGCAGCCCCGGCCGGGCAAAGAGGAGCGGGAGCGCCGCCCGCCGCCCCCGGGAACAGAAGGGGATGCGCGCCAGCCTCGCCCGGAAGCCCAGCAAGTTAAAGCGCCGCAGCAAAGCCGGGCGGATCGACATCTCGTTCTTTTTCCTGGTCATCGTGCTGATGACCATCGGGCTGATCATGG
>CALXKG010000097.1 GCA_944388825.1 uncultured Clostridia bacterium
TCCAGCAGGTTTAAGCCGGGGGCCGAAAGGGACCAGTTGTCGTGCTTGCCGGAGCCGTTGACGCCGGCGAAGGGCTTTTCGTGCAGCAGGCAGATGAGCCCGTGCTTTTCGGCGACCCGGCGCATGACCTCCATCGTCAGGAGGTTCCCGTCGACGGCGGCGTTTGCGGTGGTGAAGATCGGCGCCAGCTCGTGCTGGGCGGGGGCGACCTCGTTGTGCTTGGTCTTGGCGAGGATCCCCAGCTTCCACAGTTCCTCGTCCACCTCTTTCATATAGGCGGAAACTACCGGGCGGATGACGCCGAAGTAATGCTCCTCCATCTCCTGCCCCTTGGCGGGCGGGCAGCCGAACAGCGTCCGGCCGGTGAGGATCAGGTCCCGGCGCTTTTTATATTCCTCTTTGTCGATGAGGAAGTATTCCTGTTCGGCCCCGACGGTGGCGGAGACCTGCGGGACGTTGATGCCGAACAGCCGCAGCACCCGGCAGGCCTGGGTCGAGACGGCGTTCATCGAGCGGAGCAGCGGTGTCTTTTTGTCCAGCGCCTCGCCGGTGTAGGCGCAGAAGGCGGTCGGGATGCAGAGGGTGTCGTCCTTGATAAAGGCGTAGGAGGTAGGGTCCCAGGCGGTATAGCCCCTTGCCTCGCAGGTGGCCCGCAGCCCGCCGGAGGGGAAGGAGGAGGCGTCCGGCTCGCCTTTGACCAGCTCTTTGCCGGAGAATTCCATGATGATGCCGCCGTCGGACGTGGGGTTGATGAAGCTGTCGTGCTTTTCGCTGGTCGCGCCGGTCAGCGGCTGGAACCAGTGGGTATAGTGGGTCGCGCCGTGCTCGCAGGCCCAGTCCTTCATCGCGTTGGCGACGATGTTGGCGACCGACAGATCGAGGGGTTCGCCGTTGTCGATCGTCTTTTTCAGCGCCTTGTAGGTATCTTTGGGGAGACGGCTGCGCATCGTAGCGTCGTTAAACACCAGGCTGCCAAAAATCTCAGGAACACTGCTCATGCAAAAATCCTCCTCTGTGCGGGAAAGCACCGGTCAAAGCGGGAAATATAGAGAAAAGCGCTGTAGGACTTTCCTGACCTACAGCGCCTTTGCTGTTTACGGGAATAATTATAAAACGGGCGGGAAGAATTGTCAAGAGGAAAGCGGGGATGGCCGGCGGGTTTGGGAAACTGCTGGGTTTTTTACAGGGGGGAAGGCGGTTTTTCGGAAATTTTTTCTTGACAACCGCCCCTCCTCCCGCTATAATAGGAACCAGGAACAATGGCGTTCACTTTCAGGCGATGGGCTGCGGCCTGCCGGCTTGAAGGTGGACGCCTTTTTGTTTCCGGGGCGCCAAACGCAGCCGGCGGTGTCTGGCGCCCTCCAGCGTGCCGGACGCCGCACCATAAAAACAGAAAAACGCGGCGGCGGCTTGGGGATTGGACTGGGAAACAGAATCGACGGCGTGTGCGCCCGCCGCGGGAACGGCCGCGGCGGGCGGGATAAACGGGGAATAACCGATTCATGCACAGGATGCGGCGGCCGGACAGGCCGCCGTTTGCTCTTTTCCGGGGCTTTCCGGGCGTATTTTTCCCGCAAAAACAGATCCGTGCCGGGAAAGTGAAATTCCGCCGGATTTAACCTTGACAAGCAGGGAAAAATCGCGTAACATGGTATTGTACCGGCCTATGGGATTTATCTGACGGGCCCGTCCAAAATCTGCGTTCAGGAAAGGGTTTTTGAGATGTTAACTGCAATCACCGGCATCAACTGGGGAGACGAAGGCAAGGGCCGCATGGTCGACCTGATCTCCCGGGAATACGATATTGTCTGCCGTTACCAGGGCGGCAACAACGCGGGCCACACCGTCGTCAACGAACGGGGCAAGTTTGTCTTAAACCTGCTTCCGTCCGGCATCCTTCGTCCGGAAGTCACCTGCGTGATGGGCAACGGCATGGTCGTCGACCTCGCCCATCTCGCCCATGAGATCGAGACCCTCCGGGAAAAGGGGATCGTCATCGACCCCGATCACCTCAAGATCAGCAACCGGGCTACCATTTGTATGCCCTACCATGTCATGCAGGACAAGCTGGAGGAAGAACGGCTGGGGGCCGCGAAATTCGGTTCCACCCTGCGGGGCATCGCCTATGTCTATGGCGATAAATATATGAAGAAGACGCTGCGGATGGGCGACCTGCTCCATCTGGAGGAGGTAAAGGAACGCTTTCGGACGATCGTAGACTGGAAGAGCCTGACGCTGACCAGCATCTACGGCTGCGATCCTCTGGACTTTGACGGGCTTTACGGCTGGCTCCAGAAGTATGCGGAGATCTTCAGGCCCTATATCTGCGACATCGGCGATTATCTCGGCAAGGCCGACGCCGCGGGGAAAAAGATCCTGTTCGAGGCCCAGCTGGGCGCGCTGCGGGACGTCGATTACGGCATCTACCCGATGACCACCTCCTCCAACGTTATCGGCGCCTACGCCCCCATCGGAGCGGGCCTGCCGGGCAAAAAGCTGGACAAGTCGATCGGCATCATGAAGGCGTATTCCTCCTGTGTCGGCGAAGGCCCCTTTGCCGCCGAACAGGCGATGACCGAAGAGGAAAAGGACAAGCTCCGTGAAGCGGGCCACGAGTACGGCGCGGCGACCGGCCGTCCCCGCCGGGTCGGCCCGATCGACCTGGTCGCTTCCCGCTACGGCGTTTCCTGCCAGGGGGCGGATGAACTGGCGCTGACCCTGCTGGACGTGCTGGATTATATGGACGAGATCCCGGTCGTTACCCATTACGACGTCGACGGGGAGATTGTCGACTACTTCCCGATGGGTGAAGCGCTCAACCGCGCGAAGCCGGTCACCGAGACCCTCCCCGGCTGGAAGTGCGACATCACCGGTATCCGCCGCTGGGAAGACCTGCCCCGGGAGGCGCAGGATTATGTAAATTATCTGGAAAAGGCCGTCGGCTGCTCGATCAAGTATATCTCGGTCGGCGCAGAACGGGACCAGATCATCATCCGCTGAATCGGAAAACGCGGGCAGCCGGCCGGCTGCCCGCGTTGTTTTTCCGCTGAACAACTTAATGGATACGCACTCACTTCAAAGGCTCCCTCCCTGAGGGAGCTGGCCGCGCAGCGGACTGAAGGAGTGGGGCTGGACAGCAAAGCTGTCTAGCCCTATAACCAAAATTTCTTAAAGGGAAAACAGCTTTCGCTTGTTTTTCCCACTCCTTCCGGCGCATCCGCGCCACCTTCCTCGGAGAGGGAGGCTGAGGTTCGTGCCTTCCGAAAAGTTGTATTATTAATAGAAAACTTAAAGGAGGATATTGCCATGCCGGAAGAGTACTGGGACGTTTTGACCCCCGACCGGACGCCGACAGGGAAGCGGATGCGCCGCGGCGAACCGATCCCCGGCGGGGCGGCGCATATTGTGATGCTGGGGTGGGTCGTCCGGCCGGATAGACGGTTCCTGATCTCCCGCCGGTCGGCGGAGAAGTCGAACCCTTTCCTCTGGGAGACGACCGGCGGCGCCAAGCAGGCGGGGGAGGACAGTTTATCCGCCATCATCCGGGAACTGCGGGAAGAACTGGGGGTGGACGTCTCCCGCTGCCGCCCGGTCTTCCTGGGCTCCCGCGAGCGCCGGAAAGGGCTTTTTTTCGACTGCTGGCTGTTTTTTAAAGACGTCCCGCTTGCGGACGTCCGTTTTCAGCCGGGGGAAACGGTGGACGCCAGGTGGGTGGACGACAACACCTTTTCCCGGATGATCGAAGCGGGGGAAGTGACCAGCGCGTCGGCGGAATTTTTCCCGCTGATGAAAGGCTGGCGGGATCTGCTGATGGAGCGGGAGAGCTTTGCGGCCCTCTCGGGGGAAGGGAAGTGAGCCGGGATGGAGAAGAACCGTACCCTGCGCCAGGACGCCGAGACCATCCTGCGGGAGGCTGTCCGGGCGGTGCTGCCGGAGGCGGCGGTGCGGCGGGCGCTTGCCGGGCAGAGATTTCCCGGGAAAATTTACCTGGTCGCCGCCGGGAAGGCCGCATACCGGATGGCAAAAGCGGCAGTGGAGGTGACGCCGGGGATCGCGGACGGGGTGGTCATCACCAAATACGGGCATCTGGGGGAACCGGTCGGGAAACTCCGGATGCTGGAGGCCGGGCACCCGGAACCGGACGAAAATTCCTTCCGGGCGGCGGAGGAAGCGCTCCGGCTGGCCGACCTGGCCGGGGACGGGGACACGGTGCTGTTCCTGCTTTCCGGCGGGGGGAGCGCCCTCTTTGAGAGCCCGCTGATAGAGGGGGAGGAACTGCGGGATGTGACCCGGCAGCTGCTTGGCTGCGGGGCGGATATCGTCGAGATCAACACCATCCGCAAACGGCTCTCCGCCGTCAAGGGAGGACGGTTTGCCCTCCGCTGCGCCCCGGCGCAGGTCTTTTCGGTCGTCCTTTCGGACATCATCGGCGATCCGCTGGATATGATCGCGTCCGGGCCGGCCGCCGCCGATTCCTCGACCGCGGCGGACGCCCGGCGGGTGGCGGAGAAGTATTGCCTGCGGCTGAGTGAAAAGGCGCGGGGGCTTCTGGAGATCGAAACGCCGAAAAGGGTGGAAAATGTCCGGACGGTCGTTTCCGGCAGCGTACGGGAACTGGTGGCGGCAGCCGGGCGGGCGGCGGAAGCGCTCGGCTACCGGACAGTCTTCCTCACCGACCGGATGGACTGTGAAGCGCGGGAGGCCGGGCGGATGCTGGGGGCGATCCTTCAAAGCCACGCGGGGACGGGGGCGGATACCGCCTTCCTCGCCGGGGGCGAGACGGTCGTCCGCCTGACCGGGGGCGGCAAAGGCGGCCGGAACCAGGAACTGGCCCTCGCCGCCGCGCCGTATCTGGCCGGGCTGGGAAACGCCTGCCTGATCAGCGCCGGGAGCGACGGCACCGACGGCCCGACCGATGCGGCCGGCGGGTATGCGGACGGCGGGACGGTGCGCAGGCTGGCGGAAAAGGGGCTGCGGGTTGCGGATATCCTCGCAGACAACGACGCCTACCACGGGCTTCTGGCCGCCGGCGGGCTGGTCGTCACCGGGCCCACCGGGACGAATGTAAACGACCTGACGGTCGGGCTGATCAGAAGCGGATGAAGGGGCGGAACAGACGAAGATCCCGGCGGCAGAGAGCTGCCGGGATTTTGTTTTGCCCCGCGCCGCCGGAATTGTAAAAAAAGCAAAAATGCCCTTTTCAGAACGGCGAAAACAAGGTATAATAATGTCGTATAGACTTTTCGCGCCCGGGTTATAAGGCGCATCATATAACCGGCCCTGCGGGGCCTGTGACTGGAGGAATGGCCATGCAGAAGGTAAAAGTAAATATCTGCGGCAGGTCGTATACCCTTTCGACCGAAGAGAGCGAAGAATATGTGACCCGGCTGGCAGCCCGGCTGGACGCCCGCATCAACCGGTTTATGGACGAGAACCCCGGCGCCAGTCTCCTTTCGGCGGCGGTGATGACGGCGCTGGAGCTTTCGGACGACGCTTCCCGCAACGAGGGCGACGCCGACAATTTCAGAAGCCAGCTGAAAACCTATGCCGAGGAGGCGGCAAACGCCAAGACGATGGTGGATAAGCTCCGCCGGGCGGTGGAAGGGCTGGTGCAGGAAAACCGCAAGCTCAAAAGCGACCTGGAGCTTTTGACCCTCCGCGACCAGGTGGGGCAGGCCCCGGCGGGGCCCGCCGCGCCCAATGTCCTGGCGGACCCTCCCGCCGGGAAGCCGGCCGGGAATCCGAAATCCGGTGAGAACGGCGGCCATGGCCGCCACAGCCGCTGATGGCGCTGGAGGTCCTGGCCCCCGCCGGGTCGATGGAGGCGCTCATCGCGGCGGTGCGCTGCGGGGCGGACGCCGTCTACCTGGGGCAGAAAAATTTCTCCGCCCGGAAGGACAGCCAGAATTTTGACGGGGACGCGTTGAAAGAGGCGGTCGCCTACGCCCACCGCTGCGGGGTGAAGGTCCACCAGGCGCTCAACATCATCGTCTTTCAGAACGAACTGGAGGCACTGAAGGAATGTATCCGGACGGCCGTCCAGGCCGGGGTCGACGCGATGATCGTCCAGGACTGGGGGGTCGCGGCGCTGGTGCGGCGGTTTGCGCCGGATATGCCGCTGCACGCCTCCACCCAGATGGCGGTCCATTCTCCCGCCGGCGTGCGGCTGGCGGAAGAGCTGGGGTTTGACCGGGTGGTGCTGGCCCGGGAGCTGACCGGCGGGGAGATCGAAAAGATCGTCCGGTCGACTTCCCTCGAGACGGAGATCTTCGTCCACGGGGCCCACTGTATGTCGGTGTCGGGGCAGTGCTATTTAAGCGCCGCCCTGGGCGGCAAGAGCGGCAACCGCGGGCAGTGCGCCCAGCCCTGCCGACTCCCGTTTGCGGCGGGGGGCGCCGGGAAGGAAAAGGCGGGGGAATACGCCCTTTCGCTTAAGGATATGGACCTGATCCCCCGGCTTGCCGCGATCGAGCGGATGGGGGTCACGTCGGTCAAGATCGAGGGGCGGATGAAACGGCCGGAGTATGTCGCGGCGGCGGTCACCGCCTGCAGGCAGGCGCTCAGGGGCGAGCAGCCGGACCTGGACGCGCTGCGGGCGGTCTTTTCCCGCAGCGGGTTTACATCCGGCTACTTTGACGGCAGGCGGGACCGGGCGATGTTCGGCTTCCGGACGAAAGAGGACGTGACGGCGGCAAAGGAGGTCTTCTCCTCTCTCCAGAACCTTTACCATAAGGAACGGCCGCTGGTGCCGGTGTCGATGGAACTGACGGCAAAGGCGGGAGAGCCGGTCGCCCTCACCCTGTCGGACGGGGCGCACACCGTATCCGTTTCCGGCGGGCCTGCCGAACCGGCCGGGGAAAGCCGCCCGGCGGACTTCCCCTTTGTCTATCAGCAGCTCGCCCGGCTGGGGCAGACCCCCTATTTCCTGCCGGAGGGGAACCTGAAGGCGCAGCTGGACGGGGTATCCATCCGCCCGGCGGCGCTGAACGCCCTCCGGCGGGAAGCGGCCGGGAAGCTGGACGCGGAGCGGCAGACGCCGCAGGGGCGGTTTGCCGACCTGCCGCTTCCGGAATACCGGGCGGGAGAGGCGTCCGGCGGCAGGGAAATCTGGGGGAAATTTTCCTCTGTCCGCCAGCTGCCGGCGCCGGACGCCGGTTTTTTTGACCGCCTCATTTTCCCGGCGGCCGAACTGGCGCGGCCGGAAAACGCGGCAGGCTGCCCCGTCCCGCCCGAGCGGGTGCTGCCGGCCCTGCCGCGGTTTACCTTTGACGAGGCGGGTTGCCCGTCCCTACTGCGGGAACTGTGGGAAAAGGGGTTCCGGGCGCTCTACTGCGAGAGCGGGGCGCATATCCGGCTGGCGAAGGAATCGGGGCTGCCGTTTGCCCTTTACGGCGGGCCTTATCTAAACCTCGCAAACCCCGAGGCGCTGTCCGAAGCGGCGCGGGTAGGGCTGAAGGGCGCGGTCCTGTCCCCGGAGGGGAAGCTCGCCCAGCTGCGGGGGCTGGCGCGGCTCTCGCCCATCGGGGCGGGGCTTTACGGCTATGGGCGGATGGCGCTGATGGCCTTCCGCAACTGCCCGGTGCGGGCGCAGATCGGCTGCAGGGCCTGCGGCGGGAAGGGGTATCTGACCGACCGGAAGGGGATCCGGTTCCCGGTGCGGTGCGGCCGGGAAAACTGCCTTTCGCCGGACAACCAGGTGAGCGTTCTGTTAAACAGCCTCCCCCTCTCGATGTCGGACCGGCAGCAGGAGCTTGCCCCCTTCCGGTTTGTCCTTTTGGACTTTACCGTCGAGCGGCCGGAAGAGGTTTCAGCGGTTGTCCGCCAGTGGAAGACAGGCGAGCCGGCGGGAAAATATACCCGCGGGCTGTATGTAAGAGGCGTACAGTGACCGGCAAAGGACAGGGAAAGGCGGCGCGTCCTGCATCAAAAAATGAAGGGGCGGGCAGCGCCGTATCCCGGCCGGACGGTGGATTTCGTCCGGCTGTTTGGTGGAAAAGTCGGTTAAAAAGGTGGAAAACCACCACCGGTTGTGGATGGACAGGCCGGATCCCGGTGGAAACCCGGTTTTGCCGTCCGGTTTTCCACCGTAAAATTCTGATAGTTTGAAGATGCCCGCTGCCGGGCATTTTGCAGGAGCCGCGGAAAAATCTGTCGTTTTATGGCGGCCCCTGCCGGAAAGGGAAAGGAAATGGAAGTGCAGAAGGTTTATTTTCAGAAACAGCGGCCGGATGCCCGGCTGCCCTACCGGGCGACTGCCGAAAGCGCCGGGTATGACCTCGCGGCCTGTATGGACGGGCCGGTGGAAGTCCGCCCGGGGGAGACGGTGATGGTCCACACCGGGCTGGTCGTCCTGCTGCCCCGCGGTGCCGCCGGGATGGTCTATCCCCGCAGCGGGCTGGCGGTCAAGTCGGGCGTCACGCTGCCCAACTGCGTCGGCGTCATCGACTCCGACTACCGGGGGGAGCTAATGGTGCCCCTGTTTAACCACGGCGGGCAGACGGTTACGATCTTCCCCGGCGACCGGGTCGCCCAGCTGGTGGTGACGCCGGTGCTGACGCCGGAAGTGGAAGAGTACCCGATGGACGTTCCCCTGCCGGAGAGCGGGCGGGGGGCCGGCGGGTTCGGCTCGACCGGCGTACACGAAGGGGCGGATGACCGGTGAAAAAGACGCTGATCCTTCTGCTTTTTCTGATGGGCGGGCTGATCGTCGGGGCGCTGCTCACCTATCTCGGGGAATCGGTGGGGTTTCTGCGCTGGCTCTGCCTCGGGGATTCGATCGGGTTCGGGTACCCAAACCCTGTGACGCTGGACCTGTCGGTCGTCCGGTTAAACCTCGGGCTGTACCTTGAGTTAAACGTCGCTCAGATGATCGGGCTGGTCGCCGCGATGGCGGCATACTTTGCGTGGGGGCGGAAACTGTGATGAAAATAATCCTGGCTTCCGGCTCTCCCCGCCGGAAGGAGCTTTTGCGGCTGATTTACCCCGAATTTTCCGTCGTCCCGTCCCCTTTTGACGAAAAAAGCCTTGACCCCGCCGGCCTTCCGCCCGAGACGCTGGCCGAAACGCTCGCCCGCCGCAAGGCGGAAGCGGTCTTCCGGCAGACAGAAGGGGATACGCTGGTCATCGGCGGGGATACGGTCGTCGTTTCGCCGGAAGGGGAGGCGATGGGCAAGCCGCAGGACGCCGCCGACGCCGCCCGGATGCTCCGCGCCCTTTCCGGAAAGCGCCACCGGGTGACGAGCGGGATTGGGATCTTCTGGCGGAAGGGCGGGGCGGAAGGGGCGCACAGCTTCCGGACGGTGACGCAGGTCGCCTTCTACCCGCTGACGGAAAAAGAGATAGCCGCCTATATCGCGACCGGGGAGCCGTTTGACAAGGCGGGCGGTTACGGGATACAGGGGTACGGCGGGATGCTGGTCGAGAAGATCGACGGGGACTACTGGAACGTCGTCGGCCTGCCGGCGGGACGGCTCAGACGGGAGCTGGAAGCGCTGGGGCTTTTATGACGCGGGTATGAAAGGAATACAGGAGGTCTGGGATATGTTTTTTACCAGGGATATCGGGATTGACCTCGGGACCGCCAACACGCTGGTCTATATGAAGGGCCGGGGGATCATCATCCGGGAGCCCAGCGTCGTCGCGGTCGACGTCCACACCGATAAGGTGCGCTGCGTCGGCGAGGCGGCCAAAGAGGTCATCGGCCGGACGCCCGAGTCGGTGGCCGTCGTGCGGCCGCTGCGGGACGGTGTGATCGCCGACTTCGACATCACGATCAGTATGCTGGAAGACCTGATCCGCCGGGCGCTGGGGACAGGCTTCCTCCTCCGGCCCCGGGTGGTGATCTGCGTCCCCTCCGGCGTCACCGGCGTTGAAAGAAGGGCGGTGCGGGACGTCACCGAACAGGCGGGCGCCCGGAAGGTGCTGGTCATCGAGGAACCGATGGCGGCGGCGCTGGGGGCGGGGCTTCCGGTGTCGGAGCCGACCGCGTCGATGGTCGTCGACATCGGCGGCGGGACGAGCGAGGTGGCGGTCATCTCGTTGGGCGGCATTGTCGCCTCCCGCAGCGTCCGGGTCGGCGGGGACAAGTTCGACGAGGCGATCGCTTCCTACGTCCGGCGGAATTTTAACCTCCTGATCGGCGAGCCGACCGCCGAAAAGGTCAAAATCGAGATCGGCAGCGCGATGCCGCTCAACGGCGAAGGGGAACAGGAGCTGTCGATGGAGATCAAGGGCCGCAACCTCTTGACCGGCCTGCCCCAGTCGGTGCACATCACCTCCCAGCAGGTGCGGCAGGCGCTTATCCCGCCGCTGAAAGAGGTGGTCGAGGCGGTGCGGTATACCCTCGAGCGGACGCCCCCCGACCTGTCTGCCGACATCATCGACCGGGGGATCGTGCTGACCGGCGGCGGCGCGCTGCTCCGGGGGATCGACCGGCTGATCCACGAGGCGACCAGTATGCCGGTCAGGATCGCCGAAAACCCGCTGGACTGCGTCGCGGTCGGGGCGGGGCTGGTGCTGGACAATCTGGACGCGATGGCCGATGCCCTCAGCGAGGAGGACCTGCCCCAGTATAACCGGCAGAATTCGTGAGCCTGCCAGAGCGCGTAAACCGGCGGCCGGGAAGGAGGCGGGCAGGTGCGGGACTTTTTTAAAAGCGGGAAAGGAAAGCTCCTGCTGGCCGCGGTCGCGGTGCTGCTGGGGATGCTCTTTTTTTCCGCCCGGTCGGGCGGGCTTGCCACCTGGCCGCAGCAGGCCCTTTCCCTTGCCCTCTACCCTTTCCAGAAGCTGGCGGAGGTCACGACCGGGGCGGTCAGCGGCTGGGCGGAGGTCTTTCTGGGCGCCCGGGAGAACTACGAGGAAAACGTCCGGCTGCGGGAAGAGGTCGCGGCGCTGCAAAACGAACTGGCCCGTTACCAGTCGCTGGAGCAGGAGAACGGGCGGCTGCGGGAGATGCTGGATATCCGGCAGGAGAACCCCGGGCTGACCCTGCTGGACGCCGCCGTGATCGCCCGTGACCCGGCCGATTTCTCCGCCTTTACGATCGACAGGGGGAGCCTGTCGGGGGTCTCCCTCTACGACCCGGTGATGACGTCTGCGGGGCTGGTCGGGTATGTCGGGGAGCTTAGCCTGACGACCGCCCGGGTCACGACCCTCTATTCCCCCGACTGCAACGTCGGGGCGGCGGCCGCCGATACCGGCGACGCGGGGAATGTGACCGGGGAACTGACCCTCGCCCGGGAGGGGCTTGTCCGGATGGAGCTGATCCCCCGGGACGCCGGGCTTTCCGCCGGCAGCCTGCTGACGACGACCGGCCTCACCGGCAGCTTCCCCGAAGGGATTTTGGTGGGGGAAGTGGTGGATGTGCAGATGGAGGAGAGCGGCATCAGCTTATGGGCGGCTGTCCGGCCCGCCGCCGATATCGAAGGGGCGTCGTCGGTCTTTGTCGTCACCGATTTCCCCGGCAAAGGGACAGAAGAGGGTACGGACTGAGGGCTGCTGGTTTTGAAAAGGAGTTGCCGATTGATATGAAGGAAAACCGCTACGACGACCCGGTCTTTTTCCGGAAGTACAGCGAGATGGCCCGTTCCAAACTCGGCCTGGAGGGGGCCGGGGAGTGGAAGACCTTACAGCCGATGCTGCCGGACTTTACCGGCGCTCGGGTGCTGGACCGCGGCTGCGGCTACGGCTGGCACGCCTTTTACGCCGCCGGAAACGGGGCGGAAAGGGTCCTCGGCGTCGACCTGTCGGAAAAGATGCTGGCGGTGGCCCGGGGAAAGAATACCTTTCAAAATGTCCGCTTTGCCCGCGGCGCGATGGAGGACGTCCGCTTCCCGGACGGCAGTTTTGACGCCGTCCTCAGTTCCCTCGCCCTCCATTATGTGGCAGATTACGCCCGGCTGGTCGCCCGGGTCTACCGCTGGCTTACCCCAGGCGGCGCTTTCGTCTTTTCGGCCGAGCACCCGGTTTTTACCGCCTACGGGAGCCAGGACTGGTATTACGCCCCGGACGGGGAGATCCTCCACTTCCCGGTCGACCGGTATTTTTACGAAGGGGAGCGGGAAGCGGTCTTCCTCGGCGAGAAAATCGTCAAGTACCACCGGACGGTGGACGGCTACTTAAAACCCCTCTGGCAGGCCGGCTTTACGGTGGAGGACCTCTCGGAGCCCCGCCCGCCGGAAGGGATGATGGACCTCCCCGGCATGAAGGACGAGATGCGCCGCCCGATGATGCTCCTGGTCGCCGCCCGGAAACCGCTGTGACCCTCGGGGGCCGGAAGGCGGCCAAATGGGCGGTCTGGACGCTGGCGCTTTTGATGCTGACCGGCTTGCAGACCGCCCCGGCTGCTGCGTCGGCGGCGGGGCCGGTGCTGGGGGCGGCGATGGCGGTCTCGGTGCTGCTGGCCGAGCCGGACGGGACGGCGGGCTGCGGCTTTATGGTGCTGGCGGGGCTTTTGTGGGACGTGTCGGCCGGGAAGTACCTCGGCTACTACGGGCTGATGCTGCTGGGGGCGGGGCTGCTCATCCAGTGGCTCATAAAAAACTATCTCCGCCGCAGCGCCGGCAACGCCGTCTGGCTGGCGGCGGCGGTGACCTTTTTCTGCCGGCTGGCGGACGCCGGGCTTTCCCTTTTTATCTGGGGGTACGCGGGGGAGAGCGGATGGGCGGTCGTCGGGGAACTGGCGCTGCAGGGGCTTTGGACCGGGTGCGCGGCCGGGCCGCTCTGCCTGTTCGCCCGGTTTGTCCGGCGGCGGGCGATGGGGGAGGAGCCTTCTTCCCTCCGGCTCCGCCGCGATTTTAACCCGGAGCGCCCCCGCGGCAGGAGGCGATAGGATGCCGCTTCAGAACCTGAATTTGACCCCCCGCGGGAAGGCCCGCGACCCGAAAAGGCGGCTGTGGGGGCTGGCGGGCCTCGCGGTGCTGACGGCGGCGGTCTACCTGCTGTTTATGATGCGGATCCAGATCGTCGACGGGGCGAAATACCTGGAAGAGACCCTCTCGACCACCCTGTCGGTCATCCCGGTGCGGGCGGCTAGGGGGGAGATCCGCGACCGGGACGGGGAGGCGCTGGCCGCCAACCGGACGGGGCTCAACATCGTCTTTTACTACAGTTTTTTCCCCCGGGAGCGGGCGGCGGAACTGGTGGGGCGGCTGATGGCGCTGTGCGCGGAAAACGGCGAGAGCTGGTACGACCCGCTGCCGCTTAACGCGGACGGCTCCGCCTTTTTAGAGGGACGGGAGGTGGACGCGGACGCGCTGCGGGAAAACCTCTCCCTCAGCAGCTATGCGACCGCGTCCGACTGTCTCTACCGGCTCTGCGAGCGGTACGGCATCGAGGAAGAAGACCCTGTCCGGCGGCGGGAGGTCGCCGGGGCCTGCTATGGGATGCTGGTGCGGGCGTTTTCCCTGACCAACAACGAGTATACCTTCGCGCAGGATATCTCCCTCTCGACCGCGCTGCGGGTCAAGGAGCTCTCCCGGGAGCTGCCCGGCGTCGACGTCGCCGAGGAAGATATCCGCAGCTATCCGGACGGGACGGTCGCCCCCCACCTGCTGGGGACGGTCGGGCCGATGTCGGCCGGGGAATGGGCGGAATACCGGGAGGACGGCTACCAGATGAGCGACGACGTCGGCAAGTTCGGGGTCGAGCGGTATTGTGAGTCGGCCCTTCGCGGGACCGACGGCGCGCGGACGGTCGAACAGGGGGAAAACGGCGAGATCTTAAGCGAAGAGGAGACGTCCCCGCCCCAGTCGGGGAACTCGGTCTATCTGACCATCGACGCGGGGTTCCAGAAACGGGTGCAGGATATCCTGTCGGATTATATCCAGTCGCTCCGCGCGTCCGGCGACCCGGAAACGGGCGGGAATGCCAAGGGCGGGGCGGTCGCCGTGCTGGACGCCGGTACCGGCGCGGTGCTGGCGCTGGCGACCTACCCTTCCTATGATATCTCGACCTATTATGGAGATTACAACGACCTGTTAAACGCCGAGGATACGCCCCTCATCAACCGCGCGTCCGACGGGCTTTACCGGCCGGGCTCCACCTTTAAGCCGGTGGTCGCGGCGGCGGCTCTGGGGGAAGGGGTCATCAGCCCCGCTGACACCGTCGCCTGCACCGGCGTCTACACCTATTACGATACGGTGATCGAAGGGAATACCTTCCACCCCACCTGTCTCGGCGTCCACGGGGAGATTGCGCTCATTGACGCGCTGCGGGAATCCTGCAACATCTTTTTTTACGACGTCGGACGCCGGACCGGGATCGACGCGATCGACGAATACGCCGTCTACTGCGGCCTCGGCACCCCGACCGGGCTGGAGCTGGGGGGCGCGGTCGGGACGCTTTCCAGCCCCGAGACGACCGAGGCCCTTGGCGGCAGCTGGACCCAGGGCAACGTCGTGCAGGCGTCGATCGGGCAGCTGGATACGATGGTCTCGCCGCTCCAGATGGCGGTGGAGGCGATGACGATCGCCAACCGCGGGACGCGGTATAAGGTCTACCTGATCGACGAGATCCGCTCTTACGACGGGGCGGAACTGGTCGAAAAGACCGAGCCGGAGGTGGTTTCCAGCTTTTCCATGGAAGAAGCCGATTTCCAGGCGATCATGGAGGGGATGGTCGGGGTCGGGCTGAATATGACAAACCCCGATTACGCCCTCGACACCCTCGGCTACCGGGTCGCGGTCAAGACCGGCACCCCGCAGGTGACCGAGGACACGACCAATTCGGCGGCGATCGCCTTCGCGCCGGCGGAGGACGCGGAGGTGGCGGTCGCGGTCATGCTGGAGGAAGGGTACGGCGCCAACCGGCTGATCCGGGCGATTTTGGAGGCGTGGGAGGAGGAGGTCCGGGACGGCTGACGGCTCCGGGCCTGTAAAACCCGTCACCCTGCGCAACGGGAAAAGGTGAATTTTGTGCGGTTTTGAGAAGAAAGCAGCAAGATAACCAAAAAAAACCGGGATTTTATACAAATTGTGAAAATCTGTAAAATTTCACTGGAATCCGGCGGCGGATTGTGGTAATATATGCTTATATAAGCTCTGTCAGACTGTACAATGGGCGGAAAGGAGGCCGGGGATGGCGGGCAGAAGAGCAAAAGTCATCGCGGTCACCTCCGGCAAGGGCGGCGTCGGCAAGTCGACCCTGACCGTTTCCCTCGGGATCGCGGCCGCCAGGTCCGGCAAGCGGGTGCTGCTGATCGAACTGGACGCCGGGCTGCGGGGAATGGACATCATGCTGGGGCTTTCCGGGGTCGTCTATGACCTCGGGGACCTGCTGGAAGGGCGCTGCAACATCGGCAGCGCGATCATCCCCTCCCCCCATACGCCGGAGCTTTATGCGATCGTGGCGCCTCTCAGCCTCAAGGGTCCGATTTTAATGCAGGATATGCGGCTGCTGATCGGGGGGCTCAGGGCCTATTTCGACCTCATCTTCCTGGATACCCCGGCGGGGCTGGGGAAAGGGGTGCAGTACGCCTGCGACCTTTCCGACCTGGCCCTTATTGTCACCACGCCCGACCCGGTCTGTGTCCGGGACGGCGGGCAGGTGGTGCGGGAGATGGGGGAAAGGGGTTTTACCGCCCACCGCCTGCTCATCAACCGGGTCAGCCGGAAGCTGATCCGCCGGCAGGTGGTCCGCGACCTGGACGAAGTGATCGACGGAGTCGGTTCCCAGCTGATCGGCGTCATCCCGGAGGACCAGGAAGTGACCCTTTTCTCCTCCTTTGGCCGGATGCCCGACCCCAGAGGGGAACTGCAGAAGATATGCGCCGCCGTCTGCCGGCGGATCGACGGAGAGTACATCCCGCTTTTCGTCCACTGAGAAAGCATGATATAGAAGCGTACCGGCTCTGCCCGGTTTTGGAAACAGACAGCGGTCCCGGCCGCGGAGAAAGGAATGATCTCGATGAACATCGCGCTGATTGCTCACGATTCTAAAAAGGAACTGATGGTGCAGTTCTGTATCGCCTACTGCGGGATTCTGAGCAGGCACAACCTCTGCGCGACCGGCACCACCGGCCGCCTGGTCTCCGAAGCGACCGGACTTTCCGTCAAACGCTTCCTCAGCGGTTCCCAGGGCGGGGACCAGCAGATCGCGTCGCTGATCGCCTGTAACGAGATCGACCTTTTGCTCTTCTTCCGCGACCCGCTGACCAGCAAGTCGCTGGAGCAGAATGAAATGAACCTTTTGCGGCTGTGCGACGTCCACAACATCCCGATGGCGACCAATATCGCGACGGCGGAGGTGCTGATCCACGGCCTCGAGCGGGGCGACCTCGACTGGCGGATCATCGTCAACCAGGGCTATTAAGCGTGTATAAAAAGATAACGACGGCAAAGTAAGCGTTTACCGCCTGTCTGGGGACGGGCGTCTTTCGCTTGCTTTGTTTGCGCTATGGAAACTTTTTTGTGAATGTGCGCCACATTCCGGCAAACTTCGCAGGTTAAATTATGGATAATAGGAGAGAACCCGAATGGCACTCGAAATCAAATCGATCAAAGGCACCGCCGACGTCCTCCCGTCGGAGAGCTATAAGTGGCAGTTTGTCGAGCGGAAGTTTTTAGACGCCGCCCGCAAATACGGCTTCCATGAGATCCGCGTCCCGACCTTTGAGGATAAACGGCTCTTTATCCGCTCGGTCGGCGACACCACCGACGTCGTCCAGAAGGAGATGTACACCTTCACCGACCAGGGCGGCCGGGAACTGGCCCTCCGCCCGGAAGGGACCGCCGGCGTCAACCGCGCGGTCATCGAAAACGGGCTGATCAATGGCGCGCTGCCGGTCAAGCTGTCCTACGCGATCAGCTGCTTCAGGGCGGAAAAGCCCCAGGCCGGCCGGATGCGGGAGTTCCACCAGCTGGGGATGGAGCTGTTCGGCGCCTCCTCCCCGTCGGCCGACGCGGAGGTCATCGCGTTTGTGGACGAGTTCTTCCGGCTGCTGGGCATCCGGAACATCTCCCTTGAGATCAACTCGATCGGCTGCCGGGAATGCCGCAAAAACTACCACGCCGCCCTTAAAAGCTATTTTGAGGCCCGGAAGGACAGGCTCTGCGACACCTGCCTCGAGCGGCTGGAGAAAAACCCGCTGCGGATCCTCGACTGCAAAAACCCCGACTGCAAGGAAGTGGCGAAGGACGCGCCGGTCGTGCTGGATTACCTCTGCGACGGCTGCCGGGAACACTTTGAAGGGCTGAAAAAGCGGCTGGACGCGCTGGGCGTCCGCTACACCGTCAACCCGCGGATCGTCCGGGGGCTGGACTACTACGTCCGCACCGTCTTCGAGTTCGTCTCCTCCGACCTCGGCGCCCAATCGACCGTCTGCGGCGGCGGCCGGTACGACGGGCTGATCAAATCCCTCGGCGGCCCCGACCAGCCGGGCATCGGCTACGCGATGGGGGTCGAGCGGCTCTTGATGGTGATGGACGCCCAGAAGATCGAGATCCCCGCCCCCGTCCCCTGCGACCTCTATATCGGGTCGATCGGAGAGGCGGCGTCGGTCGAGGCGCTGCGGCTTGCCGGCCTCCTGCGGGAGGAGGGCTTTACAGCCGAATGCGACATCGTCGGGCGCAGCGTCAAGGCGCAGATGAAGTACGCCGACAAGATCGGCGCGCGCTTCTCGATGGTGCTGGGGGACAACGAGCTGGCCGAAAAGAAGGCCGCCGTCAAGAATATGGCGACCGGCGAAAATACCGCCGTCGCGCTGGACGGCGAATCCCTCAAGCAGTTTCTGTATAACGCCGGGCTTCATGACCTTGGCGACGCGCTGGCAGGTACCCTCGGCGGGCTTTTGGAGAATATGAAGGCCAACCCGGTCTCCGAAGGGAAAGAGTAAGGCAGAAAGCCGGATAAACATAAAATCCCGGCTGACAGATAGGAAGGACGTAAGTACAATGGCAGATTTAATGACGGGTATGAAGAGGACCCATTACTGCGGCGAGGTTTCCGCCGCCGACGCCGGCCACGAGGTGGTGGTCGGCGGTTTCACCAACCGCGCCCGCGATAAGGGCGAGCTGGTCTTTATCGACCTGCGGGACCGCACCGGCATCGTCCAGCTGGTCTTTGACGACACGACCGACCGCTCGGTCATGGCCAAGGCCAAAGAGGCGAGAAGCGAGTATGTGCTGATGGCCCGCGGCACCGTCCGGATGCGGGAGGCCCCCAACCCCGAGCTTCCCACCGGCGACGTCGAGATCTA